>JBAVIK010000369.1:0-4977 GCA_049686815.1 Acidimicrobiia bacterium
TGATGGGTGCTTCCGGAGCAGGGAACAGGAACGTCATATCTGGAAATATCGGGAGAGGCGTCAACCTTTCGATCAATGCCGAGAACACCGTTCTTCGCAACAACTTCATCGGCACCAACGCGGCGGGAACCGGGGCAGTCCCCAACACGATGGACGGCATATACAGCGACTCCGATGGGACCATCATTGGTGGTACCAGTGCGGGGCAGGGCAACCTCGTTTCGGGAAATGGCGGGGACGGCATACGGCTCGAGCAAGAAGGGCAGCTCGTCTACGGCAACCTCATCGGGACAACTTCGTCAGGTGCCGGAGCCGTCGGGAATGCTGGCGATGGAATCGACACCGGTTCGGGGACGACCGGGAGCCAGATCGGCGGCATGTCTGCCGGGGCGGGTAACACCATCGCAAACAATGGAGGCAACGGAGTTGTACTGAGACGTCACACCGGGACCAACGGAGCAATCTTGGGCAACTCGATCTACAACAACGGCGCCCTCGGAATAAATCTTCAACCGTTTGGTGAACCTGATGACACGGTCACACTCAACGACTCCGATGATAGTGATTCAGCACCGCCAAACCTATTGATCAATTACCCGGTGATCGATAGTGCCGAAGAGCTATATGGAACGATAACCGTCGACTTCACTGTCCCCGTCAATCGGGACGTTACGGGCATCGATGCCTGGTATCGAATTGAGTTCTTTTCGAATGCGGTGGGTGCCGATCCAAGTGGATATGGCGAGGGCCAGACCTTCATGGCTTCGACCGTCATCTTCGAACCTGCTGGTTCGTCTCCGACGCCAACTGGCTCGGTGAGCTTTTCTGGAAACGCCGGAGACATCATCACCGCCACCACCTCCCATTGCATCACCCCGACGTGCACATCCTTCGACCGCACCTCCGAGTTCTCGTTGGCCGAGACGGTGATTCCGAGCAACTACCCGCCGATCCTCGATCCGATAGGCCCACAAAGTGGGGATGAAGGCAGCACGGTCAGCTTCGACGCCAATGCCACCGACCCCGACGCCGACGGAATCAGCTTCAGTTTGGGTGGGTCTCCTCCGGCCGGTGCCTCGATCGACCCTTCGACCGGTGTCTTCTCTTGGGCGACCGACGAGTCGGACGGTCCTGGTGTTTATGACGTGACGGTTGTGGTTTTTGATGATGGTGTTCCGGTGTTGAGCGATTCGGAGGTTGTGGAGATCACGGTTGTTGAGGTGAATGTGGCTCCGGCGCTTGACCCGGTGGGGGACATGGGTGCTGTGGAGCATGTTCCGTTGTCGTTTACGGCGTCGGCTTCTGATCCGGATATTCCGGCTAATGCTTTGAGTTTTTCTTTGTCGGGTGGTGTTCCTGGGGGAGCGGTGATTAGTGGTTCGGGTGATTTCGGTTGGACGCCTGATGAGTCTCAGGGTGGTGGGTCGTACACGTTTGATGTTGTGGTTTCTGATGATGGTGTTCCGGTTGAGAGTGATTTCGAGCAGATAACTGTCACTGTGGATGAGACGAATGAGGCTCCGGTTTTGGGGTCTGTTGGTGATCAGAGTGTTGATGAGAATTCTCTGTTGCTGTTTTCGGCGAGTGCTACTGATAGTGATCTTCCGCTGAACACTTTGACGTTCTCTCTCGAGGGGCCGGGAGTGCCTGCTGGGGCGTCTATCAGTCCGTCGGGGTCGTTTAGTTGGATGCCGGGTGAGGCGGATGGTCCTGGTGTTTACACGTTTGATGTTGTGGTGACTGATGATGGTTCTCCGGCTGCTGAGGACCGGGAGACGATCACTGTCACTGTGTTTGAGGTGAACAGTGCTCCGGTGCTTGGTTTCATTGGTGGCCAGAACGTGCCGGAAGCCACCCAACTCTCGTTTGTTGCTTCTGCATCCGACTATGACCTTCCGGTCAACACGTTGGTCTATACGTTGGAAGGGGCGGTGCCTTCGGGGGCGACGATCACTCCTTCGGGTGGACTGTTCACATGGACTCCAACCGAGAGTGACGGGCCCGGCATTTTCACGTTCGATGTTGTGGTGACTGATGATGGTTCTCCGGTCGCTGAGGACCGGGAGACGATCACTGTCACTGTGTCTGAGGTGAACACCGCACCGGTGCTCGCCCCGATTCCTTCTCAGACAGTCGACGAGGAAACACTGCTCAACTTCACCGCCAACGCCCCTGACTCGGACCTGCCTGCCAATTCCATCTCGTACTCACTGGTTGGTGCACCAGTCGGAGCGTCGATCGACCCGACATCGGGCTTGTTCAGTTGGACACCCGGCGAATCCCAAGGCCCCGGCATCTACATGGTGGACGTGGTCGCCACCGACGACGGCAGTCCGACGATGAGTGACACCCAAACCGTCACCATCACAGTGTTCGAAGTCAACCGTGCACCAGTGGTCCTGCCCATCGGCTCCAAAACCGTTCCCGAACAGACCACCCTGTCGTTCACCGTCGCCGCCACCGACCCAGACGACCCCGCTAACAATCTCGCCTTCTCACTACTCGGAGCACCAAGCGGAGCGTCAATCAACTCAGCCACAGGCCAATTCACCTGGACACCCACCGAAACCCAAGGGCCTGGAACCTACGTCTTCAGTGTGCTCGTCACGGACGACGGGTCGCCCATTCGGCAGTCGAGCAGGCCCGTCAGTGTCAGTGTCACCGAAGTGAATATGGCTCCCGTTCTCAGTTTCCCGGGAAGCCAGATCGGAAACGAGAGTGACATCGTCTCTCTGACGATTGCCGTCAACGATCCAGATGTCCCAGTCAACACGTTGACCTTCGCAGCAAGCGGGCTGCCCGATGGTCTCATCATGGTCCCTGCCAGCGGTGAGATCTCGGGCAAGCTCGCCCGTCCCGCCCACATAACGACGATCTTCCCGGTCACCGTCAGTGTTTCCGACGGTGTTGGCGGCACCGATGTCATCGAATTCGATTGGACGGTCATTCCCACAAATCTCCAGCCAACGGCCGTAGATGACAACTATTCAGTCGATGAGGGTGACGTCCTCTTTGTTCCCGCACCGGGTCTTCTCGCCAACGACAGTGATCCTGAGCCACAAACCCTCATCTCCGGTCTGGTCACGGCCCCGAAGTTCGGGACTGTGCTCATGTCGCCGAACGGGTCGTTCATCTACACCCACACTGGCCTGACCGATGCCGACGACAGCTTCATTTATCGCGTTTCGGATGGGCATGGCGGAATCGATACAGCGGTTGCGTTCATAGAGGTCGTGCGTGTGAATGAGCCGCCCATAGCAAAGTCCGACGACGTGTCTCTAGACGAGGACACAACCATCCTCTTCGATCCCCTTCTAAATGATTCCGACCCTGACGGTGTGAGTCTGACAATCGCCGACCTGGATCAGCCTGCAGGAGGCGTCATCAGGGTCGAAAGCGGGCGTATTCGGTTCATTCCCCACCCAAACTTCAACGGCCTCACCACCGCCGGGTACACCGCCGTTGACGAAGGTGGGGCCAAGGCGAGCGCCGCCATTCACATCAACGTGAAACCGGTGAACGATGCGCCCCAAGGAACTCCCGACTCGGTGGTCCTCAATAGCTATCTCAAGGTCACGGTTCCCGTTCTCTCCAATGACACCGACCCCGACGGTGATCCTCTCGCAGTTCTCGCCGTCGCCGGTCTGGGAGTTGGTGAAGCCACGGTTGAAGGAGCGGAGGTGGGCTTCAAGCCACCGAGTGGCTGGATCGGGACCACAGTTCTGACATACACCGTCGTCGACCCTTCCGGAGCGTCCGACGAGGTTGAGTTGACCATCACGGTTGAGGAGCATGTGCGCATCGTTGCCCGCTCTCTCATCGGCGATCTGGCGTCAGGCAGCACTGACCTGGCCGGCCTCTCGCCGGGCTGGGTTGCCGACACGGTGTCACTCAGCCCGGTGGAGAGCATGAGTCTCATGGTCAACGCCTTCTATCAGTCGATCGGCGCGTTTCGGCTTCCGTTTGTCTTCCTGGCTTTGAGCATGTTGATGTTGGTGGGTCTCGGAGGAGCCACCAAGGTGCCGTTGCTCTGGGCCGGCAGGGTGCGGACCCACTGGTCGGTAGTGCTTCTCGACCGCGAGGATGCTCTGAGAGTGTTCGAAGAGCCCGACCCGACCAGCCCCGTGATTTACAACTTCAACCCGACCACGGAAAGTGTTCTGAGCACCGGTCGCCCCAAAGTAGTGGGCGAGATCGAATGGATGCCGGTTCACACTCCGCGAGGTGAGGGTTGGGTCGATGCGTTCCACCTGACCGAGCAGGTCGACGTCGAAGAGTTCATCCGGGACGCCAGGGCGCCCAGACTGGCCAGGGAGTTCGCTGAACGACTTCGCAACGGAACAGACGTGACGTCGCTGATATCCGACCGTGGGATCGTTCTCGCCCTCACCGGTCCTCCCACAAGGCTCGCGCAGAACCAATTCCGCGCCCTGCTCGAAGGTGCCAGGCTGCGACGGCTGCCAACGGTGGGTGGAGTGCTCCAGGCCCAGGAGGATTTCAGGATTGCGGTGGCGGAGCCCTTCCTCAATGCCTTTGATTCCACTGGTGAGATCACGGCAAGTGTTGCTCACTCTCAGACGGCCCTGATTCCTGCGGATGTTTGGAACTTCCGGTACCTGGCCCTGGGTGAGGGGACGAGCCAGCCGTGGCTGCTGTTCTTCGAATACGAGAACGGCGTTCCCAAGATCGTTGGTCTTGGAATCGACGAGTAGAGCTACTTCCTTCTCGAGCGCCAGATCAACGCACCGCCGACGAGTATCGCCGTCGCACCCCAAACGATCCACCATCGGTTCCCGGTCATGAAACTCTCAGGCGCTAGAGAAACGTCGAACCCCTGCAATATCCAGATGATCCCGGTGATGACGAAAAGGAGCCCGGCTGCAACACGAATCACAGGTGTGATTGTGGTCGCTTTTGACATCAGGTCGTTCGGTGTGCAACATCGCCTCGAGATGAAGGCAAATCACACCATTTCCT
>JBAVIK010000370.1:0-9081 GCA_049686815.1 Acidimicrobiia bacterium
ATGACGCCCTGTATCTCGGAGGGCGACATCCTGGCCCCGACATTGGAGAGATCGGGACCGAGGCGGCGAGTACCCAGGATTTGATTGCTGTCGTTCAGGGTTACTGCGCCTAGCCCAACATCGGCGATGACCGGCCGCACCATCTGGGTGTGACACGCGGCGCATCCGAGATCGAGGTAGATCGGCTGGCCATCCTCAGCTACCGCGCTGAACGGGATTTCACTGGTCCGTGCGCCTGGTGTCTCTGCTTGGAGTGATGGGCCGACCAGCCCAACCAGGGCGATGATCGCAAACAGAGCCATGGCGCCGAACATCACTGCCATGGGGCTGTCTTTCACTCCGACCAACACTGGGGCCTTGTAGGGGCCGGCTACGGCGGGCTCAGGCGTTGATGGAGTTGGTTGCGGCTCGGTTACGACGACCGAATCGGGTGAGGCCGGCGTCTCGACTTCCGGTTCGGGCTCTTCGCTGCTCACCGTGGTGTCAGATGGGGCTTGCATGGCTGCAGGGGCAGGCGCTCCTCCGGCCCAGGCAGCAAGGATGTCATCGACCCCAGAACCAGTCTCGGCAGCTCGCGCCTCGGCCGATCGTTGCACGAGCGACTCGGGAAGACCGAGTGCGGCTGCGGCGGCCGTCAGCTGATCACTCACTATCGATCACCCTGGCTACCAGTACCTCTTGTTTGGCGGCCGTCCCGCGGGTGACGGTCCCAAAGATGGCTGAGGCGTATGCGAATTGACCGGCATATGTGACGATGGCGAAACCAATCGCAACCAGCAGAAGAGTCTCGACACTGGTGCCGATGTCAGCGGCCCATCCCTCACCCGCATCTATGTATGCAGCAGAATTTGAGCCGGCGATCCATGAATAGCCGGATAGCAAGCCCGAGCCTCCGAGAAAAATCAGGGTGCCAACGGAGCCGATCACGGTCAACCGGTTGAAGGTCCGAGCTCTCTTCACGGAGTGCAGCTCTCGCCCAACGATCCGGGGGAGCGCCGCGAAGCTGACTCCCGCGATCAGCAAGGCACCGGGGCCTGAGATCGCGACATATTCGATTGCTTCCCAGAAAGTCGTCAATGACGCGACGGCAGCTATCGACCTGAATCCGGCTAGCGCGGCGAGAATCGCCACACCTACACCGAGATAGAGACCATAGACCCCGGCAGAAACGGCCGGTTTCTCTCCAAGCTCGTTCCAGGATCCTTCGATCGTCAGTGACGCGTTTGCCGCATTTGCCAGTGCGCCGATCGGGAAAGCCAATCCCAGAGCGGCGGCGACACCAGAGACCCAGGTCGGTGCGGGCCCGAAGATCAATTGAGCCGCACCCCACCAGGCCGCGGCGAACCCGAGCGACCAGAACCCGACAAGGGCCAGTTGCCTGCTTGCCAACGAGACGTCGAGCTCCTTGACGAGGGTGTAATAGAACAGACCGGATCCGACCGTGAAGAGGAACATCGTGACGAAACCGGCTGAGAGGAAGACGTTTGAATAGTCGACCGCAACCGAGCTGATGAATGGGAGATCGCCCGCGAAGTAGGCGAGGTAGAGCAGCGGCAACCAGGTGACTCCACCGATGACAAACCACAACGTAACAAAGCTTCTTTCCTCTACCCGTCTCGAAATCGTTCCCATGGTGATCACCACGGGAAGTGTGAGGAGGATCAGCATGGGAATGTGGAACCACCACGGCAGGCCCAGTGGCTGACGTCCGCTACCAAAGCCGAATCCAACTATCAAGAGACCAAGCACCACCAGACCGGCCAGTCCGAGCAACCCTGATCCGGCCAGACCATCGCTCCACAGACGTGCACCGGTCAACCGGGGCAGCACGTAGTAGATCCCGCCGAGCAGGGAGATGACCCCGAAGCCAAAAAGTAGGGCGAGGTTGGCCATCGGCTCCAACCGCCCATATGTGATTGGGAACAGGTCGGCAAACCTGATCGAGAACAGCGAGAGCAAGGCGAGGGTGCCGCCGACGATCAGAAAGCCAGCGCCAACGAGGAAGTGGGTCGCGGCGACGCGGTCTTCCCCTGTCCCTCCGCCTAGGAGGGCTCGAATGTCGGCGGTCTGAGTGTCGGCCAAGCTTGATCCTCGTTCAAGATGAGACGGCGGGAGCATAACTACTTCAGTCATTCACTCCGCCGCTACATTCTCACCGGTGCAAGTTGCCCCACTGGGTTATCTACCCTGGCCCACCTTGTGGTAGAAAGCTTCGACAGGTATTTGAACGCGCCCGGATTGCCCAAAAAAAGTCATTGAGATGTACCGACTAGGAGAATTGAGCGACCCCCGCCGAAAGATGATCGGCACCGTCATGCTCCTGGCGGGATTTGTTGGCTTGGTGCTTGGTGTCATCTGGATCCATTGGTCGAGCCTCCCTCAGACCGAGGTCTTAAATGGCGTCGACGTCCCTGTTGTGGTCGACTACCTCAATTGGTGGCCGAGGGGGATCTACTGGAAGGGGATCGGCTATTTGATCGTGCTGGGGGCGACCACACTCGCATTGGTTGGCGGATGCTTCCTATGGGTGCTCAATAAGAAGATGACCTGGGCCCGGGCCACGGTGGCGGCGATGATCGCCTGGCTCGCGCTTTTGTTCTATTTCGGAATGGTTCCTTCCGAGTGGCTCAACTTCGCACAGACAGACCTCGAATGGGGAAACGATCCTGCCCTGGTGATCCCACCTGTTCTCGTTCTGGGCAACACCATCGAGATCAGCTATTCGGCCATCAAAGACTCGATTTCAATGGGCTACATCATGGTGATGCTTGGGGCTTCGGCGGTTCTCGCAGTTCAACTTCAAAAGATCAAGGAAGGCCGTCCCTCAAGCGCCGCGGCCGTAGAGAAGAAGTCGCCTTACGGCCGGCCTTTGGTGAAGGGTGCCAACTGATGCCAAAAGGTGTTGTCGATGAGACCCCGCCGATCAGGGATGACTATCAATTGGCCGTGGTCGAAGGCGACTACTTCACGGACAAGCTTCGCCCAAAACAGTTTCTTCACATCGACCAGTCAGAGTGCATCATCTGCGAAGGATGCGTCGACATTTGCCCGTGGAAGTGCATTCACTATCTATCGCTCGATGCAATCACCGACACTGTCAACGTCGATCACCCGAAAGATGACGAGCAGAATCTTGGCTTCTTCATCGTCGATGAGGACGAGTGCACGAGGTGTGCCCTGTGTATCGATCGCTGCCCGACCAATGTCATCACACTTGGCAAGTTCGAAGGTTCACTTGCCGATCAGGCGGCGGAGCTCGGTCTCGATCGCAGGCCCTGGGATTTCGACACAGGCCAGCGGGACTTCAAGAATGGGTACTCATATGGGATGCGGTGGTAGGGAGACATAGGGAGACATGGCTAACGGCAACGGAAAAGTGGGGCTCAAAGAGCGGGTCAAGGAGACCAACGAGAAACTGTGGAACTCGCAGGTCGTCGGTGCGATTCTCCGACCTGGCTCTCCGTTCAAACAGGGATACTCGGACAGTCCGAGAAACCGTTCCTATGTCGTGATGAACAACGTCCTATATCACCTTCATCCGGTGAAGGTGAAGCGGCATGGTGTGAAACTCTCCTACACCCTCTGTCTCGGTGGTTTGAGCTTCTTCCTATTCATCGTGCTCACCATCACCGGCATTTTCTTGATGTTCTACTACACGCCCACCGCCGATCTCGCATATGCCGATATCCAACGTCTCTCGACCGATGTGGCGTTTGGCTCCCTGGTGCGCAATATCCATCGCTGGGGCGCTCACCTGATGGTGCTCTCCGTGTTTCTTCACATGAGTCGGGTCTTCTATCACGGCGCGTACAAGCCTCCGCGCGAGTTCAACTGGGTGGTCGGCGTCATCCTGTTGTTTCTCACGCTCCTGCTTTCCTTCTCCGGATATCTGCTGCCATGGGATCAATTGGCGCTGTGGGCCGTCACCGTTGGCACCAACATGGCCGGTTTCGTCCCCGTGGTTGGCAATCAGGTCAAGTTCGCATTGCTGGCCGGGGTGGAGGTCGGAGCGGCGACACTGCTGCGGTTTTACGTTCTCCATGTGCTCGCCTTCCCGTTCATCATTGTGATCTTCATGGCCGTCCATTTCTGGCGTGTCCGCAAAGACGGCGGAATCTCAGGACCCCTCTAAGGAGCATTCGATGGTTGAAATCCCAGATAGCCTCCTGAGGAGATCGGCAGAGGCGAAGGCCAAAGCGCTCGGTGTGCCCGTGGAGCAGGTGCTCGCCGAGATGAAAGGCGAGGGACCCCCTGTGGAGGTCCCCCAACCCGAGCCTGAAGCCGAGGCGGTTGCTGAAGTTCCGGCCGCCACCGACAAAGACGCCGACACTCCCGAGATCTCAGTGGAGCCGACTCAGGATGTTGCCCCCGAGGAGCCCAAGGAGGCGGACTATGACGAAGAGCCAGTCCCCGATCCGGTCCCGCCTGTTGAAGTAACCGTCGAAGAGGACGAGGAGACTGCGCCCGCAACCGAGGAAGTTCCGGCAGCAGTAGCCACACTCGTCGAAGACGAGCCGTCACCTGGTCCTGAAGCCAACGGCGGTGGCAATGGCAAGGTGGCCGGTCTGGTCAGTCCGCGTCCTGCGGTTCCGCCCACTGGCACACCCGAAGGTGTTAGGACGCAGCGCTTGCTCACCGTGGTCAAGGCAAGAGCGATCCAGAACGTCAAGGCCGAGCCAACTGACAAAGTCAACACCTGGCCACACCTCATGCTCATGGAGTTCGGCGCTCTCCTGCTGATCACCGGAATTCTGGTCATCATGGCTGTCGTCATCCATTCGCCCCTGCTCGACCCGGCGAACTTCAACGCCACCCCCAATCCGTCCAAGGCACCCTGGTATTTTTTGGGGCTTCAGGAGCTGTTGAGCTATTTCGACCCGCAGATCGCCGGTGTGATCGTGCCGACAATCGTCGGGATGCTCGGATTCATGTTTGTGCCGTTCGTGGACAAGAACCCCTCGACCAGGCCAAGTGATCGAAAGTTCGCGATTCTCCTGTACTCGATCTTTTTGGCGGGCTCGGCCACTCTCACCATTTTTGGCGTCTTGTTCCGGGGGAGAGGGTTCAACTGGGCTTATCCGTGGCGTGATGGGATCTTCTTCGACGACTTGAAAGACTGGGTGAATTTCGAGTGAGTTTCACCAACCTGTTCTTGATCGGCGTCGCCCTATTTGCGATCTTGGGAGCCATTGGTGCCTTCACCATCGCCTATCGGAGAGCACAGGCGGCAAAACCGCCACCCGACCCAGGTGCAGGTCTTGCCGCCGAGACCGTGGCTGCCGACAGATCGATGGCGGGGGTCCGGGTCGAGCCGCTGCCACAAGTCGTGGAGGACGAGGTTCCGGAGGTCGAGATCGAGCTGGAGGCACAACCGGAGCTCGAGCCAGCAAGCACTGCTGTTGCCGTCGTCGAAACACAGCGAGTGGTGGAAGTCAGCGTCGAAGAGTCAGGGGTCAGCAGACGTCAGTTCTTCAACCGAGCGCTCGGAGCATCCTTCTTTGCGTTCCTCGGCTTGCAGGGCATCTATTACCTGGCGTTCTTCTGGCCCAAACTGACCGGCGGTTTTGGCTCGGACGTCGATGCGGGTGACATCGGTGACGTGCAGGCCGCCGTCTTCAATTCTGACGGTTCGATCATTCCGCTTTTTGTTCCCGAAGCACGTGCCTATGTAGTGCCTGCTCCCGCTGAGGAATCGGAGCAGTTCGCTGGCAAGGACGTTCAGGTGGCCAATCTGATGGCCCTGTTCCAAAGATGTGTCCACCTTGGTTGCCGGGTTCCTTGGTGTGGTCCATCGCAGGGTTTCGAGTGTCCCTGTCATGGCTCCAAGTACAACTCGATCGGTCAGTACTTCGCCGGACCGGCACCCCGCAACCTGGACCGGTTCGTGGTTGAGAATCGCAACAACCGTTTCATCATCCGCACCGGTCAGATCCTGCAGACACCGCGGGCCCCGAGTCTTACGGTCAATTATCCCCAAGGTCCGAGCTGCATCGGAAGTGCCTGAGGAATGACGGCCAACATCATCACGATCCTGGCGGTTGTCGCCGGAATTCTTTGGCTCGGTCTGATGGTGGTCTCAGCGCTCCGCAATCGTGGTGGCGAAGAGGTGGCCTCCAACCTCAAGCCTGGCATCGACGACCAGCAGCTCGAAACCAGGAGACTGGAAAGAGGCCAGAAGGTCGCCATCGCATGCTCGGCGTTTCTGGCGATCTCCCTCCCGCTCTACTTTCTCGGCGAGAGCAATCGTCAGGAAGGGTTCGTCGAGGAGTTCGCCGAGGAATCGGTTCTCCGTGGCGAGCACCTGGTGACGGAATTTGGCTGTTTCAACTGTCATGGTCCTCTCGGGGTTGGTGGAACGGCGGTGTACGTGGAGAAGAGATCGGGTGTCACCGTTTCATGGACGGCACCCTCTTTGGATGATGTCCTCTATCGCTACGACGCCGACGAGCTCAACTTCTGGGTCACCTACGGTCGGGGCAACACTCCTATGCCCGCGTGGGGCCTGGAGGGTGGTGGCCCCATGAATGTGAACCAGGTTGACGACGTGGTCGCCTATCTCGGCAGCATCCAGATTTCCCAACAAGCCGCCCTGGACAAGGTCCCTGCGCTACTTGCACAGCAGGTGAGTCGTCTCGAGGGCGCCGATGAGACTCTCCGACAGGCGATCGTGAACCAAGACCAAGTGGTGAAGGAGATCGACCAGGCCGATGCCGACGCCGCTTTCATAGTCCCACTCGGTGAGTCGGCCCGTGAGATCATGGCGGCGCGCGATGTGGGTATCGACACAGATGCCGACGGGCTGGCCGACATCGTCGAACAACAGCTCACTGAAATGTCCTCGGCGGCGGTCGACTACTACCGGGTGGTCGACCCGATAGAGATGGATCCGACGGTTCCCGACGCAGAGAAGGCAGCCGAGGCAGTAGCCGTGCTGGAGGCTGCCGCACCGACTGATCCGGTCCTGATCTTCAACCTCGAGGCGGTCGTCGAGATTCTCGACACAGATGAGATCACTGAGGAGAACCCCGATCTCGACGGTGACGGCATTTCCGATAACGCCGAGGTCGCGATCACCGGTCAGATGGCCGAGGCCAGTGCGGCCACCGTACCGGCTGCCATATTTGAAGTGGTTCTCGACCCGCTCAACCCCGAGTCGGTGCCTGGCGTCCCCGATCTCGATACTGCCAACACTTTGGCCGGGGGCATCGAGTCCACTGCGATCAATGCCGCGGTCCTGGTCGAGAATGAGGAGCGAATAAGACCTCAACAGGAGCAAGGTCTCGAATTCCTGCGTCAATCCGAACAAGACCAGCTCTGGGCAATCGATATCCCCGGTGTCGCCACCGAAATGGATGTCAGCGTCGAGGAGGCGGAACGTGCCGTGGCGTTGTTCAACGCCAACTGTGCTCGCTGTCACACGGCGAGCTTCAGCGCCGGGGTGCCCTACACCGGGCCGGCCGGTTCGGGCAGTTTCGGGCCGGCGTTGTGGGATGGTCGCCCGACAGTTCAGTTCGGCACCGAGGTGGAAGAGCCAACCGATGATCTTCTGATCGATTTCATAATCAAAGGCTCCGAGGCCCAGAAGCCGTATGGCATCAACGGCTTCGGGTCCGGCCGGATGCCCGCATTCGGTGCGATCCTCCCCCTCGAGGACATCGTCCTCCTTGGCAAGTATCTTCGATCGGCGAATCTCACCGGGACAGGAGAAGTATATGTTCTTCCGTGAGCTCTTCAGATCGCTTCTCTCGGCGAACCTGTTTGTAACTGGGGTAATACTCACAGCCGCCGCAGTGCTTTTGTTCTACGGGTCGATCTATCTGTTCAACTACACCAACCTCGGCAAGAAGCTCGGATTCCTGGTCACCGGTGCTGCCACCTTCGGTTGGCTTGCGATCACCTCGATGCTGTTTGTGATCTACGCGCCACGCGGCCCAAAGCCCGACAACATCGAAGGTCTGAACGCCCTGGAGATAAGAGTCATCCCGATCACATATCTTCTTGTCTCACTCGTGCTCTTCTTGGTTTTCCTGGTGGCGATCCACCAATCCGAGGAGAGCCAGGAAGCGACTTCCTGACTTCAGGTTCACACCGTCGTGAATTGAACACAGCTATGTGGTATTCGTCGCACGCGAGTGGACAGAAAGGTGCGGTCCACCTGACGTGTGTCAGCCGTAGTAGCTGAGGATCTGGAGCTCGGTGGAAAGATCGACCTGTCGGACCGGGACACTCTCAGGGATGGATACCCGGGTCGGGGCGAAGTTGAGTATCGAGGCCACACCTGCGCCGACAAGATCTTCGGCCACTGTCTGAGCAGCGTTAGCGGGAACGGCCAGGATCGCGATCTCGAAACAACCAAAACTGCAATCGGCGGGCATGTCGGAAAGGTCCTGAATCCTGACGTCCCCGATGGACTTGCCGATGCGGCTCGGGTCGATGTCGTAGATCGCGACCACGTCGAATCCGCGTTTGCTGAGACCGGAGTAGCGAGCCAGCGCCGTTCCGAGATTTCCGGCTCCAACAATCGCGACTTTCCGTCGGCTCTCGATACCGAGCTCTTTGCGGATTCGGTCGCGTAGGGCGGGCACCGAATATCCGACACCACGCGTCCCCTGGAATCCGAGGTCCGACAGGTCGCGTCTGACGTTTGCCGCATTCACCCCGGCCGCTCCGGCAAGCGCTTCGGAACTGACGGTGTCGTAGCCCTCTTCGAAGTCTTCGAGGAGTCGTAGGTACCTGGGCAATCTTGCGACTGTTGCTCGGGAGAGCCCGCTCATGTCGGCGACGATACATTTGTCTTTCGATCTAGTCGTACGTCGCACCTACCCTCCACGCGACATGCCCAATCCTTCTGTGCTCGTGGTCGGTGGCGGTCCTGCCGGGTCAGCTGCTGCTTACTGGCTGGCGCGTGACGGTCACGACGTCACTCTCGTCGAGAAGAAGGAATACCCAAGGGACAAGACCTGTGGCGACGGTCTAACCCCACGAGCCATCTTGCAGCTCGACGAGATGGGTTTCGATTTCGATGTGCCCGAGTTTCACAAGATCACCGGGCTCCGTTCGTACGCAGGCGATGACCTGATG
>JBAVIK010000371.1:0-1609 GCA_049686815.1 Acidimicrobiia bacterium
GTGCTCCATCGAGTCGCCTGCCAGCTCAAACCCGTGGAGCCTGAGATGAACGTCGGCGGCCGCCACTGCGACTCTCCTATTGCCGTCCAGGAATGGATGGTTCTGTACCAAGCTCTCCAGGAGTGCTGCTGCCTCAGCGATCGGATCCTCGTAGTACCCGGTTTGCGGTCGGAACACCGCACTTTCGAGCGCTCCGAGGTCACGCACTCCGTCGGTGCCTCCGAACTCATCGATGAGGATGGCGTGTAGCGCGAGAACCTCAACAACGTTCAGGTACTCGGGCAATTACTTGGCTAGCTCTTCATACAGCTTGCGATGACGAGCGATCGAAGCTTTCAGGTGTCCGAGCACTTCTGGCCGTGGGGCATCGCCACGCTTTCTCGCTACCCATTCAGCCAGGGCTTCATCCAGCACTGCTTGAAACTGCCGGCCCTCTTCCGCAGCAATAGCACGCAGTTCTTCCAGCAGCTCGGGGCGTGCCTGTGATGAGAACTTCTGGAGAGTCATCACATCATGATATATCAGGATGCAGCTTGATGAAAGCCCGTCCCGGTCAAAAGCGGGCGACCGATGGATATCGCAAGTCCGTGATCGACTGGCCCAAAACCTGAGCCTCTAACGTTGACGACAATGTCCGCCGACCACGCATCTGTCTTCCATCCCTGGGTTCCTCGATGACCGTTGAGCAAGACATTTCTGCCATTCGTTCGCTCATATACCGGATGGCAGACAGCTACGGAAGCAAAGATCCCGATGGCGTGATGACAGGCTATGTCGAGGACAATCCATCACTCGTGGGAACCGGTCCCGACGAGATTCGCTTCGGCCGCGCCGAGGTCGGGCTCCAGGTGGCACGCGACATGTCTGAAGCCGATTCGCTATCGATGAGCATGGAAAACGTGCGAGTAGACGTCTTCGGCGACTCCGCCTTCGCCTTCTCCAACAGCAAGATCCACGCAACTTTCGGCGGAGACACCCATGAGTTCCCCTTGCGGGCCACCTTTGGCTTGGTCCGAACCGACGGCGGTTGGCGAATCGCGCAGAGTCATGTCTCGGTGCCTTCCAGGGGACAAGAAGAAGGTCGGTCGTTCTCTATCAAGCTGACAAAGACTCTCGCGGACCTCCTGACCTCCATCGATGAGGCAGCAGGTTCGACAATTCTCGGAACCCAGGCTTTGGGAACCACCACGATCCTCTTCACAGACATCGTCGACTCGACGCAGTTGTCCGAAGCGATGGGCGATCGCAACTGGTCGGAAGTGATCTCGGAGCATTTCGAGATGGTCCGGGAAATAGTTGAAGCCGGGCAAGGATCGGTCGTCAAGACGCTCGGCGACGGAGGCATGTACGCCTTTCCATCCGCAACCGGTGCGCTGCTCGCCGCCATCCGTATCCAACAGTCCATGGCTGGTTCGGAAACACCGGCCTCGAGACTCAGAAGCGGAGCTCACACCGGGGACGTGATCCAAGGCACCAGCGACTACATAGGCCTAACTGTCAACAAAGCCGGTCGGGTGGCAGCTGCAGCAGATGGCGGACAGATATTGGTGTCGCAGACGACCCGAGAGGTGGCGGACCCTTCCCAGATACAGTTGGGTGAGCCACAGAC
>JBAVIK010000372.1:0-2929 GCA_049686815.1 Acidimicrobiia bacterium
CCTGAGGTTCCTCGTGCATCTCACGACCGATGCCGTGACCAACATATTCCTCGACCACCCCGTATCCGCGTTGCTCACCAGTCTCCTGAATGGCGGCACCAATATCCCCGATCTTTTTACCTTTGGATACCTGCCGGATTCCGGCCCACATCGCGACTTCCGTGGCGGACACCAAGTCTCGGGCTTCTGCGGAGATCTCACCGATACCCATTGTGAAGGCCGCATCTCCGTGGAAGCCTTGGTAGATGGCACCGGCATCAATCGAGAGAATGTCCCCCTCTCTCAGCCGGTACTCGTCCGGGATCCCGTGAACAATCACGTCGTTGGGAGATAGGCAGAGTGTGGCCGGGTAGCTACCGAGGTAGTTCAGGAACGATGGGGTGCATCCGTGGTCCTCGATGATCTTGGCACCGATCTCATCAAGCTCGAGAAGACTCACTCCCGGCTTCGCCGAATTTCGCACTGCCTCATGCACTGCGGCCACCGCCGCTCCGGCGCGGGCCATCTTGGCGAATTCACGACGAGACTTGATCGTGATCATGCTTGGAGGAGCTCGAGAATTCGGTCTGTGATCTCGTCCATCTCACCGACACCGCTCACGGGCACTGTTATGCCTCGCTCCGAATATATGTCGAGAAGGGGCTGGGTCTGCTCGTCGTAGATCTTGAAGCGGTTGCGAATGGCTTCTTCGGTGTCATCGGCGCGACCCCTCGAGATCATTCGTTCCTCGAGCTCGGATTCGGTGACCTCGAAGACAACAACCTTGTCCAGCCCGTCGACGCCGATCAGGCTGTCCAGTGCGACGACCTGGGGCAATGTCCGTGGGAACCCATCGAGGATATAGCCACTTCTGGCATCGTCATCGGCGATTCGCTCGGCCAGCATCGCCACAGTTATCTCGTCGGGCACATAGTCACCTGCAGCCATTATCGCCTCCACCTTGCGACCAAGTTCGGTGTGGTTGGAGACATGATGTCGAAACATCTCCCCCGTGGAAATGTGAGGCACGCCGAGCCGCTCAGCAACGCGGGTCGCCTGCGTTCCCTTACCCGCACCTGGAGGACCGATGAACAGCAAATTCATCGCAACGGAGCAGTTGGGGTTTTGGAGGCAAGCGGGCGAAGTCCGCCGGCAGTAAAAGCAGCCGCCATGATCAGGTCAGAATTCCCTCGTAATTTCTCATTGTCAGCTGGGATTCGATCTGTTTCATCGTCTCCAAGGCGACACCAACCACGATCAGAATCGAAACACCGGAGAAGGCAATCTGGATATTCCACACGGCACCGGCGATCGCGGGGAGGATGGCGATCGTCGCCAGGAAGATCGACCCCGGGAGAGTGATTCGATTGAGGATGAAGGAGAGATGTTTGGCGGTCTGACGTCCCGGGCGAACTCCGGGGATGAACCCACCCTGACGTTGAATCATCTCCGCTTGTTGTTCTGGGTCGAATTGGATGGCCGTGTAGAAATAGGTGAAGAACACAATCAACCCGAACAGAATCGCGATGTACCACCAGCTCACCCCGAGCCCGCCTGCACCCAGGTTGTCGTTGACCCAACGGAATATCGACTGGAGCCATGCCGCGTCCGAGGGGATCGAGGTGATGATCAGAGATGGGATCAAGAGGACCGAGGTCGCAAATATCACCGGGATGACTCCAGCGGTGTTGACCTTGAGTGGGATATACGTCGACTGCCCCCCGAGCACGCGACGACCCCGGACCCGTTTGGCGAACTGGATCGGAATTCTGCGTTGACCCTGATCGACATAGATGATCGAGACGATCATCACCATGAACACAGCAACGATCACAACGAACCTCATCGGAAGGGCAGCGGCAACCGTCTGGCTCCAGATTTGACCAAAGATGAAGGGAAACTGGCTCAGAATCGACACGAAGATGATCAACGACATCCCATTGCCGACTCCACGCTGGGTGATCAACTCGCCGAGCCACATGACCATCGCCGTTCCCGCTGTCATGGTCAACACGATCAAGACCACTCGGCCCGGGGAGTACGCCGGGACCAGATCGATCCCGTTTGTGAATCGACCTGAATGAAACAGGAAGGTAAAACCAGTCGACTGGATCAGTGCCAACATGACGGTCATGTAACGGGTCCACTGAGTGATCACCTTGCGGCCGGACTCACCCTCCTCTTGGAGGGCCTGAAGTCTAGGTATAACCACCGTGAGCAACTGCATGATGATTGACGCGGTGATATAGGGGATGATCCCCAAGGCGAAGACCGAAAACTGCTCCAACGCTCCACCCGAGAACAGGTTCAAGAGTCCATAGATGCCCCCAGCCTGCTGCTGGGACTGGAACAGTTCAACCGCATCCAAATCAATTCCGGGCACCGGGACAGTGGTGCCAAGTCTGTAAACCCCAAACATCGCCAGCGTGAAGAGAATCTTCGCCCGGAGATCGGGGATCTTGAACATGTTGCGGTAGATGGAAAGCATGAAGTCCTAAAGAATCAGCCGGTCAATACCAGTTTCCTAGTTCTGGGCACTTACCGGGGAGCGAAACCATCGGGTCAAATGACCTCGACGGTCCCACCAGCCTTTTCTATCTTCTCTTTGGCCGTGCCACTGAAGGCGTGAGCTTTCACTGTCAGGGCGCGGTCGAGGTCTCCCTCGGCCAAAACCTTGACACGACCTTTCTGACGAATGAGGCCGTGCTGACGTAGTGACTCTGGAGTCACCTCGCTTCCGGACTCGAACACCTCCAAAGCAGCCAAGTTGACGATCGCGAAGAGTTCCTTGTTCGGGTTCTTGAAACCGCCGAGCTTGGGAAGCCGTCTCGCCAATGGCGTCTGGCCACCCTCGAACCCGGGTCGCAGTGTGTTCCGCGCCTTCAGGCCTTTGGTGCCCCGGCCTGCTGTCTTGCCACGACGACCACCTTCGCCACGACCGACCCTGATC
>JBAVIK010000373.1:0-2326 GCA_049686815.1 Acidimicrobiia bacterium
TCGCGGAAGACGGCGTCAATGAGGTTCCAGCGAGCGAATAGTCCCGAGCACCATCTCAAGCGGAACAAAGAGTCGGCGCCCATCTACATCGGCTACTTCGAGGTGGTCAGCGGCGACGACCGCGATCGAGCCGATGACCATGTCGGCATGGGAAAGCGTCAAACGAATGTTGGTGGCGGCCGCAGCGTGTTGATGCAGTGCGGCGATGAAGCTTTCCGCGGCGCCCACGCCTTTTTCGACGGCGAGACCCGACGGGAGAATCGACCACCGGGCGGTGGCCATCCTGATCTCGCCTATCTGACCGGACCCAGTGACCGTGACGTAGTCTTCACCGGCGCTCACCACGGCACCGCTGAAGCTGTGGCCTCCAAACTCCACGGACACCCGATCACCCCGGTTGACCATCTCCTTGGCGAGGTCGGACAAGGAGAAGTTTCTGCGACGCCCGAGTTCGGTGAGTCTCTCATCCTCAGCGGCCTCCTCAGTCCATTCCCGACCAGCCGACTCTCGGAGCTCCGAGGCCAGTCTCGGATCCGGTTCTGAAGGTTCATTCATGGTTTTCGCGCTCTCGACATCGATTGATACTGAGACGATAGGTTGCCAGACGTGACTGTGTCACCCTCGACTCGTGTGAGGGAAGCGGGCACCTCACAATCGGTACGCCGGCGAGCTAGGCGGCGTCCTTCGCTGTCGCACGTTCTCATTGGGATCGCCATAGTTCTGGCATTCGTTCTCAACCTGGTGGCACTGCAGAGTCGAACGGCCACGTCACAGGTCGCGGTGGCCTCTAGTCCACTCGATCAAGGTGCGCTTTTGTCGATGGACGACTTCCACATGATTGAAATTCCGAGTCACTTCGAAGGGATGTCCTCTCTTCTTACCGAGGCCGCCATCGTCGAGCGTCTCGGCTGGGTAGTCGAACAGCCAATCACAGAAGGGGGGCTGATTGTGGGGTCAGCTCTCGTTGAGCCGGTCGTTTCGACTGGCCTCAGGGCTATGTCCGTTCCCATTTCTCCGGAGCACGCGGCAGGCGGGCGGCTCAGCGTGGGGGATCGAATTGATGTGATATCCGTCGAAGACGGTCAAGCGTTCTATGTGGTGGCAGGAGTCGAAGTGATCGGTGTTGCGGCTCCGGCTTCGGGCTCGATTGGTGCGTCAGGCGCGTTTCATGTGGTTGTCGCGGTCAGTTCGGATCAGGCGTTGGCGCTGGCTGTGGCCATCGATAGCGGAGTGCTGGAGGTGATTCGATCGACTGGCGCGATTGAGGTTGACGGTGCCCCCTGATATCGCCTTCGCTGCATCAGTTCGGCAATGGCCGGATCGTCTCCATCGTTACATTCTGGACCACGGTGGAGGCCGGGTGGTGGCCACTCTCATGACGTCCGATCAAGCATCGACGACGATTTGTGACCTGGTCCTGATCGACGATGTCTGCTCATTTCTGACGCCACGGCTCGTGGCTGAGTTACAGCACCGAGGAATCGAAGTGATAGGGATCTTCGAGCCGTCTGACGGGCCGGATGCCAAGAGGCGCCTGCTCGAGTGCGGCATCAGTGATGTCATCGACGCCGATGCCCAACCGGTTGATTTTCTAGAAAAGATGGAGGCCACCCTCAGCCACCGTGTCTCACATCTGACGCCGACTTCGGAGTCCTTGGAGAAGTTCGGCCTCACTGTTGGCGTTTGTGGTGCTGCCCAGGGAGTGGGTGTGACCGAGATTTCGGTTGGTCTGGCTCATCTCCTTTCAGCGACTCACACTGCATGTCTTATCGATCTGGATCCGTTTTGGCCGAGCGTGGCGCAGCGGCTCGACCTACCTCCCCATCCCAATTTGCGTACCACCTTGGATCGTATCCATCACGATCCGGCCGGGATTTCCACGACATTCCACGATTATCAAGGTTTGGCAGTGATCCCGGGTGTCGCCGACCACGGCATGGCGAGTCCACTTGAGCTAGCTGACGCGAGCCCACTGCTCGAGTCTGTGGGTGAAGCGTGCGATGTGGTCGTCGTAGACCTCGGTCCAGCCGATCGTGCCATTCGAGGTTGCTGGAGTTTGTTCGACTCGGTTGTCATCGTCGGTCTCTCTGATCCCGTTGGGGTGACCAGGATGGCCAAGTCGATTGAGAAGCTTTCGAACGTCCACGACTTTCGTTCAGCGCTCCTTGTAGTGAATCGGACGACAGGGGGCCGATTCCAAGCGGCCGAAGTGCGCAACGAGCTCGCCAAGACCTCCGCGGAGCTCGCTGCCTTCTTCCTCCCTGAGGATCGTCATCTGTCTAAGAATTCCTGGGCGGGGACAGTGACCAGCCGTGGAGCATTCGCT
>JBAVIK010000374.1:0-2180 GCA_049686815.1 Acidimicrobiia bacterium
CGTGAATGACGGCCCTGAGATCGTCTTCGGGCCCGTAGCAGTACCAAATGCTCAGAGGATTGAAGACGTAGCCAAGGATCCTTGGGAACGTGAGGAGAGCGATGCGCCCACCGTCGAGATCGACCCCTGCCCCAGCCAAAGTCTGCTCCACCCACGGCCGAAGTGCTGACCCATCTCCCGGGCCATAGTCGGCAAGATTGAAGCCGAATAGGTTGAATCGGCCGATCGAAAAGAATCGCAGTTCTCGATCGAGGACATTGAGCTCGTCGAGATCGAACAGTCCGTAGAACACGCGATATGAGAACCGGTGTTTGAAGGGCGACAGACGGGTGTGAGTCACCCTCCCCTGATAGAGCATGGAGCGATAGGTCATCCGCTGCTCCCGATCCGAGCTGGTGCCGGCGCTGAGCTCATCGGCGCGAACGATCCGTGCCAAGGCGCCGGGCTTCCCAGGGCGGCGGCGACATTCAGCCCCGACTGCAGCCCATCTTCGTGAAAGCCGTACCCCAGATAGGCGCCTGCAAACCAGGTGTTGTTCAGCCCCTGAATCTCGGCAATGCCCCTCTGGGCCGGAATTGCCTTTGTCCCGAACTGAGGGTGGACATAGGAGAACGTGGCGTGGACCAACTCGGACTTGGGCTCGTGGAGAGGGTTCAGTGAGACGAACAGCGGAACCCGAGTATCCAGATTCTGAAGCCGATTCATCCAGTACGTCACCGAGGCCACACCCGCGTCTCCTAGGTCGGACGCCGCTAATGCATTCCAACTGGACCAGACGCGGCGTCTCGTTGGCATCAACGCCGGATCGCTGTGCAGAAAGGCAACGTTGTCCTGGTATGGAATCGCTGCAAGAAGGTCCCGTTCTCGCTGGGTCACGCCTGGCCCGAGAATCTCGATTGCCTGATCGGAATGGGTGGCGAGCACTACATGGTCGAATACTTCGCTCCCCTCCCTCGAATGGACCTCTACTTGCCCACGGTCCCGGGTGATTCCGGTCACCGGTGTCTCGAGTCGGATGTTGTCGCGAAACCCTGCGGTGAGCCGCTCCACATAGCTGCGGGAGCCGCCCGTCACCGTTTTCCATCGCGGACGACCCACTATCTCGATCAAGCCGTGGTTGGCAAGGAACTCGAGGATCGATTGGGCGGGATAGCTCCCTATCTCGGCTCTCCCCGCCGACCAGATTGCACCTGCCATCGGATACAAGTAGTCCTCTCGGAAACCGGCTGAGAAGCCGTGTCGAGAGAAGAGATCATCGACTGTCTCATGATCCGTTGGCGACAGTTCAGCCCCGGTCCTTCGAAACCGCCCTATATCCCTCAACATGGCACGGAATCTGGTCCGCAGCAGGTTCGACGGCTGGGCTAGGACCCCACCGAGACTCGCCGCGTACTCGAGCCGGCCATCCATAGAGAACGCGAAGGACATATCGCTGAACTCCGTCGGCACATTCAGTGTCTCGAAAAGCCGCGTAAGGTTTGGATAGGTGACCTCGTTGTAGACGATGAACCCGGTGTCGACACTGGTAACACCCTCTGAGGTAGGGACATCGACGGTGTTCGAATGTCCACCGATCCTGCTGTCCGCTTCATAGACGACGACTTCGTTGCTGGATTGGAGCGCCCACGCGGCGCCAAGGCCGGCGATTCCGGACCCAACGATTGCTATCCGTTGACTCATGCCCTCTATACGTCGCCGGAGCGCCATCCGGATTGACTCACGCGGAACGGGCCCGAGCATCAAATGGAGGGACGGGCGCCGACTTAGGAGCCCTGTTTGAGCGCTTCAGTCAGAATCAGCCCTGCGGCCGGCGCCAGGGCATCCAGTGCGCTTTGCATCGACTCCACGACCAGTGAGCCCTGATACCCATGCGCAGCCAGGGAAGACTCCTGCCAGGTGAGAACGCCGATGACTACTTGCGGGTCATCGACCAGGGTCGCAGCCGCAATGCCGTCGATCAACAAACCGAGCTCGTCCCGCAGACGGGTCGGCACCTCACCGGTCTTGGCCGACAATTCGTGTTCAGCCAAAGCCAGAACCTTTGTCCGGACCGCCAAGAGATATGAAAGACCTTCAGGGGTTTCTGTGAAAGCCTTCGGAACGACCTGGCCGTTTTCTGTCCATTCATCGACCTTCCCTGACACCTCTCTCAACGAACCGACCCAGGCATCGGCCCCGAC
>JBAVIK010000375.1:0-2169 GCA_049686815.1 Acidimicrobiia bacterium
TTCTGTCCCTGCCACTCTTTCAACCCGGGTATTCCATCTCATGAGTGAAAAAAGCCAACCACCCGATATCGACCAAATACGTGGAGACATCGACGCCGTAGATTCCGAGATTCTCAGACTGCTCGCCGAGCGCCGGGCTCACAGCCTTCGCATGGCCCGTGAGAAAGGTCGTTCGGACAGACCGTCGCGCGACCAGATGAGGGAAGAAGATCTGATTGCCGATCGAATCGCGGCTGCGGGCGAGCACGATCTGGATTCAGGTCTGATCATCAAGCTGTGGCGCGAGATAGTCAACGATTCAGTAAGAGTTCAGCAGGAAACTCTTGGCCGTGGCCAGCAGGACGCCGACAAGGTCACCGTCGCCATCCAAGGCATACAAGGTTCGTACAGCCACCTTGCTTCCGAGCAGTACCACGGCGCACGGGGGTTCGAAGCCACCTACGTGAACGCGACCACCTTCGCCGATGCAATCGGACGTGTCCAGGGAGGCGGTGCTGACGTTGCAGTTCTTCCCATAGAGAACACCACCTCAGGGGCGATCTCCGAGGTCTACGACTTGCTGTTGAACTCTGGACTTCATTTTGTCGGTGACGTCAAGTTCCGAGTTCGTCACTGTCTTCTCGGCGTGGCGGGCGCGTCGTTGGCCGACATAAGACGTATCTACTGCCACCCACAAGCGATCGCTCAGTGTTCTGATTTCCTGGCAAGTTTAGAGAACGCTGAAGTTGTCTACTTCTCCGACACCGCCCTGTCAGGCAAGCGAATCCGAGACCTCAATGACGAGAGTGTCGCCGCCATTGCCAGTGAGGATGCCGCACGACTATTTGGGCTGGAAGTGCTCAAGACGGGCATTTCCAACCGTTCGGAGAACTACACCCGGTTCGTGGTGGTTGCACCACAACCCGCAGTCATCCCGGAGGGGGTGCCGACCAAGACGTCCATCGTCATGGCCGTGGGCAACCACCCTGGCGCTCTCATGGACGCCCTCTCGACTTTTAGAGACGGAGACATCAACCTGGTCAAATTGGAGTCGCGGCCAATACCTCACAACCCCCGAGAGGAGCTGTTCTATCTCGATTTTGCCGGAGACAGCTCGGATGCGTCGGTTGCCGAGGTTCTGGAGACGGTGACCCGTCAAGTCACGTATCTCAAGGTTTTGGGAAGCTATCCGTCGAGAGATCTGCGGCCGAGCACGCCCAAGGGCGTTTCCAATGCCATCGAGCCGACCGGTAGGGAGTCTTTGGTGGTCCCCAAGACCACCACTACCCGGCCCCAGGGCTACAAGCTGGGCAGTCGCGGTCACAAGGAAATCAATACTGTGATCGAGGTCGCTGGGGTCGAGATCGGTGGAGATGCTCTTGTGCTGATTGCAGGTCCGTGTGCGGTCGAGTCATGGGACCAGATCACCGAGACGGCAAGGGCGGTCCGTGACGGTGGGGGAGCGATTCTCAGGGGAGGATGCTTCAAACCGCGAACGTCGCCATACTCGTTCCAGGGCCTCGGATACGACGGTCTGGAAATGCTTGCCGAAGCTGGCAAGACGTTTGGGCTTCCCGTAATCACCGAGGTGATTTCCCCAGAGGATGTCGAACAGGTCGCCAAAAAGGCCGACATCCTTCAAATAGGAACCCGCAACATGCAGAACTTCTCACTTCTGCAGGCGGTGGGGCGTACCCACAGACCCGTGATGTTGAAACGAGGAATGAGCTCGTCTCTCGATGAGTGGCTGCAGGCCGCGGAGTACATCCTGGCGGAGGGCAACCAGCAGGTGATGCTGTGTGAACGGGGGATTCGCACCTTTGAGACGTCGACGAGAAATACGCTGGATCTCAGTGCGGTGCCCGTCTTGCGTGGGCGAACCCACCTTCCGGTGATCGTGGACCCGTCTCATGCGGCAGGTGATCGAGAGCTGGTTCCGCCCATGGCACTGGCTGCGCAGGCTATCGGTGCCAACGGCATCATGGTCGAGATACATCCCGATCCGGAGAACGCCCTGAGCGACGGTCCTCAATCGTTGCATCTCGACCAGTTCCAAGCTTTGGCGAAGGGTCTCGGTCTCGGACCACGAAGTCGCTGAGGACCCACACCGACGGCCGCTAACTTCACCTCACATGAGTGAACGGCTTGACAATTGGATGGACTCCTACGTCCTTGCTTGGAGCACAAACG
>JBAVIK010000376.1:0-2590 GCA_049686815.1 Acidimicrobiia bacterium
TCGTGGACGTTTGGCAAGGCAATTGCGGCCGGTTGGCGATATCGCGGGATCGACAAGGACTCGGTAGTCCGGTTCGTCATCGACACGGAGGGCTTCAGGACCTCACTCGGAGCCTCGGTCCTGCTCCCGACGGTCAAGTTCGGCGACCAGCTGAGCGGGTTCTATACCGTTCCCTGAGACGTTTCCGCTCCGGTTTGACTCTCACTGCACGTCCGTACTCTTGACCTTTGGTGACTTCGATAGGTGATAGCACCGGTTCGGTCTCCTTTCCGGTAGGGGATAGAGTCGCCACTGCTTGAAAGGAGCAAATATGGGTTTGGGCCCTATTGAGGTTCTGGTCGTTGGCTTCCCTGGCAGCGAGTTCAACGGCGACATCCTCCCCGCACTCGAAGATGTAGTCGGCAGGGACATCGTCTCGATCGTCGACTGCGTCCTGATCACCAAAGATCCCGACGGTGGGATCGAGTTTCTCGAGATCGAAGATGATGGTGCCAACGCCGATGTCCGTCGATTGGCCGGATTGGTCAACGAGGCGAACGGTCTTCTCAGCGATGAGGACATCGAAGAATTTGCCGCGGCTCTCGATCCAGGCGACTCGGCCGCGGCGCTGGTGTTTGAACACACTTGGGCCAAGCCACTCCGTGATGCGATCGTCGGCTCGGGAGGCTTTCTCCTCGCCAACGTGCGGGTGCCCGGGTTGGTTGTAGATGAAGTGATGGAAGCTTTGGAAGAAGGAGAATAGGGATGCCAAGGAGAAGAGGCCGACCGGGACTCGTGGGGACAATGGCACGCACCGCCGTAGTTGCGGGAACAGCCACGGCAGTGGTCGGAGGTGTCAAAGGACATTCCGATTCGAAGCAGGCTGCGGCCGAGGAACAAGCTGCCGCCAACCAAGCCGCGTATGAGTCGCAGGCTCAGATTGCCGAACTGCAGGCTCAGGTGGCCGCTCAGCAGACCGCCCCGGCGCCACCCCAAGACGACATGATGACCAAACTCAAGGAATTGGGCGAGCTGCACGCCGCAGGCGTCCTCACCGACGACGAGTTCGCGACGGCAAAGGCGAAACTGCTGGCCTGATCAGTCGAGCTCGGCGAGCCGACGAAAGACCTCATCGGTGCCGAGGTCCACGCGATCAAGGGCGAAGCAACTGTTCAACGTTTCTTCGTCCAAGATGACGTCGGAGTCGGCAGTGAGAAGGTCCTTCAGTTGCTCACTGCCCTCCCATGTCTCGAGTGCGTTGCGTTGCACGATTCGGTAGGCCTCGTCGCGGGCCATCCGACCGTGCTCGACCAGTGCCAGTAGGACGGCCTGGCTGAAGACCAAACCGCGAGTGCTTTCCAGGTTGGCCATCATGCGTTCTTCGTCCACGACCAGGTTCTCGACGAGGTCGGCAAACTGCACAAGCATGTAGTGAGCGACGATCGAGGCATCGGCGAGAACCACACGCTCTGCTGACGAATGGGAGATATCTCGCTCATGCCACAGGGCAACATTCTCCAGACCCACCTGTGAGTAGCCTCTCAGCAGTCTCGCCATACCGGTCATCCTCTCGGACAGAATCGGGTTTCTCTTGTGCGGCATCGCCGAGGAGCCCTTCTGGCCCTTGCCAAATGCCTCCCGGGCCTCACCGACCTCCGACCTCTGCAAGTGGCGAATCTCAGTTGCCATCCGCTCGATGGAAGCCCCCAAGATCGCCAGAGTCGTCAAGTACTGAGCATGACGATCACGTGCTGTGACCTGAGTGGAGGCCGGCTCGACGCCGAGCCCGAGGTCGGCGCAGACCTCAGCCTCGAGTTCGAACGGCACGTGTGCGTATGTGCCCACGGCGCCGGAGATCTTCCCGACAGACACGGCGCTCCGTGCCGCCTCCAGTCGCACCTGGTTGCGGGAAAGCTCAAAAGCCCAACTGGCCAGCTTGAGGCCGAATGTGGTGGGCTCAGCCCAAATGCCGTGGGTGCGCCCGATCATGTATGTGCCGCGGTGCTCTTCCGCTCGTTTTCGAACCACCCTGAACAGCCGGCTGAGGGCCTCGAGGATCATTTCGGCGGAGTCGCGGAGTGTCAGACCACCGGCGGTGTCGACGACATCTGAGGAGGTCAACCCGTAGTGAATCCACCCGGCGGCGTCATTTCCCGCGGCCGCTCCGAGGACGTCGACGAACGCTGCCAAGTCATGGTTGGTGACAGCCTCTCTGTCCGCCACCTGCTCAGGAGTGGGTGCCGGTGCCGAGGCGGTGAGGTTGGCGGTCCCCTCAGGAACCCGACCGAGACGTTCCCAGGCACGCAGAGCGGCCACCTCGACTTCCTTCCACTTCTCAAACCTGCGCTCGTCGGACCAAATGGCACCCATTTCGGGCAAGGTGTATCGCTCGATCACTGCCTGGATGATGCCACGCCGGTTAGCGTCGCCGGTTGATGCGGCGAATCAGCAGCGACCAGGCCCGCAGGTTCACACTTGCAGCTCAAGGCTTCAACGACCCGCGGCCGACGGGTCGAGTCGATGTGCGCCACTTCAGAAAGGTCCTTGGCAATATCGGTCTCGTCCAGTTGGACTCGGTCAACTACTTCTCCCGAGCCCACTTCATGCCCTT
>JBAVIK010000377.1:0-7956 GCA_049686815.1 Acidimicrobiia bacterium
CGACACGATTGGCTTGCATCGCGAATCAACCGGACGCGTCTACATGAGGAACACCCTGACTACCGGGGTGGCCAATCTCGACTTCATCTATGGAATCCCCAACGATTTTCTCCTGGCGGGCGACTGGAACGGTGACGGGATCGACACGCCGGCGATCTTCCGCCCCAGTGAAGGCAATTGGTACCTGCGTCTGGCCAACACACCCGGCTATGCAAATCATGTCATTTCGTTTGGCGTGGGACGTCGCGGGTTCTTGCCGGTGGCGGGTAAGACCGCGCTCCTGGCCGGCTTCACCGCTCAATCAGGTGACGGTTTCATCCCCGCAGAGTTCGAGCCCTCCGAAGGCGAGTGATGCATCGCTGGGTCCGTCGGCTCCCAAAAGGCGCGCGGAACTCGCTGAAAAGCGTTCCCGGAGTCAAGCAGCTCGGTGATCGGCTGTACTCCACCCCCAAAGGGGAAGCGCTCGCGTCGGGTTCGCCGCGTCCGGTTGTGTATCTGCCCACGTGGTTGGAGTGGGACGTGATGAAACAAAGACCGCAATACCTCCTGGAAGCTTTGGTTCACGCCGGGCACCCGTTGTTCTTCGTCGATCCAAGGCTCAGTGAGAACACCATCGACAGTGGGGGAGTCTCACAAGTGAAGTCGTTGGCTCCAGTGCCGGATCGGGGGGTGATCCTCTACACCCACTTCGCTCCGACGAGTCCGCTGATCGACCGCTTCGAAGAAGCCGTCGTCATCTATGACATTCTGGACGACTTGTCGATCTATGACGCCGATGAGGTCGACCTGCCACCAAAGTTGAGAGTGCAACATCATCATCCAACGATGATGGAGGTGGCTGATGTGGTTATCACGTCCAACCGCGTGCTTCTTGGACGCCACTCTGCCGAGCGCAATGACGTTCTCTTGGTGGAGAACGGAGTCGATCTCGACCTGTTCCACCCTCCCCGTCCGAGTCCAGCTCGCTCACAACATGTCATTGGCTACCACGGTGCGGTTGCCTCGTGGTTTGATTTTGACCTCGTTGGCGCACTGGCTCTTGCCCGTCCGGAGCTCACCGTGAAGATCGTCGGGCCCGTGGACGACCGTGTTGCGTCGGCGGCATCACAATTGGAGAGGCTGGAGAACGTCGAATTCATTCCCCAGATGCCAGTGGCGCGTGTGGCCGAGGTCGTCCGATCATTCGACGTGGGTCTCATTCCCTTCGTCATTGACGAGATGACGCAAGGAGTCACTCCGTTGAAGATGTATGAGTACCTGGCGTCCGGTGTGCCGGTGCTGGCCACAGCAATCCCGGCTTGCGTGGAAGAGCCAAACGTCACGGTCATCAACGACATCGGTCAACTCCCAGATCTGGCCGATGCCGCTCTCGAAATCGGCCCCGAAGAGAGATCGGCGCTGCGAACCGCTTCCCTTGACGCGTCCTGGGAGCGACGAATCGAGCCGCTTCTCGATCGTCTAGACGAGCTCCAACTGAGGTCTACCCCCTGAGAGCCCTCGGCCGAAGCGAACGGCTGAAGGTTGGCCACAACAAAGTCAGGGTCATTGGTGCCAGGAGGTATAGGGGATATGCGTATCTGAATTCCTGGGCTGGGGACATCACCATCACGTTGGCGACATGCGCAACAAACAGCGTCGACGGAATGAGAAACCGGCGTGACGCTGGTCGAGCCAAGAACAGCAAAACCGACACGAGAGCCGGGATTATCAGGATGGCGGGTCGCCATGTGAACCACAAACGCCCCTCGATTTCGGCCCAGCGCCAAAACCCATCTGTCACCTCGAAGGCAAGACCCACGAGCGGCTCTCGTTGAAGACCCAAAGTGTTCGGCGGAATCGAATACGGCGGTCTGTGGAAGAAGGCGTTCTCAGGTTGGGGAGGGCTGTAAATGAAGTTGGCTGCGCACAGTCGATGTGAGATCACCGAACCGAAATCCCGAGTCAAAACTGCCAATTCCAGTGACCGGTAGCTCGAAGGATCTTGGGTAACCGGTCTTTGATCGAACTCGGGGTCGAAAAGGAGGGGGGTGCTGTCGAAGCAGTCGTACCGGCTGGTCCAAATCGAGATTGGGGCTACCGCTTCAATGAGTTTCAGGTCGGCGCTGGTGAAAGATCCAGGGTCGTTAGCGAAGGATGCTGCCACATCGGGGAGGAACACTTGCGCCGGCTCGATGCTCGAGCGTCGTACATCAGCCAATGTGTAGAGGGGACCAATCACGATGATCAACGTCGCAGTCATCACCCCCACCACGTATATCGGTTGCTTGAGGTGATGCCGACCGATCCACAACAGCATCGCGATCACTGGAAGAACGGTGAGCGGCCCATTCCCTCGAAAAACCCAAATTCCGGCGAGAGACAGACCTAACCGGAGAATCGGGGCCATTCGTTGCAGACGATTGCGGTCGACGGCGAGGGCGAGCAACTCGATCCACGCCCACAACAGGAAAAGGCCGAATGGGACATCTTTCCAAAGGGCGAGCGTTGTTGGCGCGATGGCTGGTGAAAGACCCAGTGCCCAGGCGATCCCAACGGCCAACCACGTTGGAACCCCTGCCTTCGTCAGCCACTTTGCCCCGTAAACAAGGAGTCCGGCCAATGCGAGTATCTGGACAAGCGTGATCAGGCCGGGTTGGTTCCCTCCAAGGCTGACAGCTCCCATGTAGAGCGTGTGGACGGCAGGGTGAAAGTTGAAGATGACGCCACTCTCGATCTGCCCCAGCTGATCGATGGAATCACTGGACGCAAAGCCGGGATACCAGCCGAGCCACCACACGAGGAGTGGCATGACTGAGGCGGCGGCCAGCACATAGCCGTGACGTGAGATCCAGCGGACAGACACCAGAAAAGGATACGAGGCGGAGACGGCTTAGCCCTTATCCTCCTCAATCGATGTCCCAGCGTCCCGACGTTTCTGTGCTCCTCCCGATCCGGAACGAATCGGAACATGTCGACCGGGTGATCTCTGACGTTCTCAACCAGGATTTTGTGGGCAGAATCGAATTGGTAGTCGCGGACGGGCACTCGAGCGACGACAGCGCTGAAATCGTGCGACGCTGGGCCGATAGAGATGACCGGATCGTGCTGATCGAGAATGAAGAACGACATCAGTCGGCAGGTCTGAACCTCGCGGCCGAACGCGCATCCGCAGAGCTCTTGGTTCGGGTGGACGGGCACAGCCGATATGCCCGTGATTATCTAGCGAAGTCGGTGGACGCCCAGCGAGACCTCGGGGGTGCTGTCGGCGGACGGATGAATCCCGTGGGTCGTTCCAGAATTGGGCGGTCAGTGGCTGCGGCGATGAACAGCCCTCTCACTATGGGCCCTGCCAGGTTCCATCACGCCGCCGAGCGTGAATTGGTGGACACCGTGTATCTGGGGTGCTTTCCCAAGAACGACTTTCAAGACGTAGGAGGATTCCGCCATTTCCCCAGTGGCTCTTCAGAGGATGCCGACTTCTATTTTCGATGGAGACAGTCGGGGCGAAAGGTATTCGTAGACCCCGGCATTGTTTCCGAGTACTCACCCCGCGAGACTCTGGCCGGGCTGAGATCACAGTATTGGCGGTATGGCAGAGGGAAGACCGAGATGTTGTGGGTGAATGGACGGCTTCCGTCGTTGCGCCCACTGGTTCCGATGCTGTTGATTCTGGGACTCGTGATTGCCATGGGGCTGGCAGTCGCCGGCACACTCTGGCCTTTGGCCCTCCTGCTGTCGGCGTGGGTTGGGGTTCTTGGAGTGGTTGGCTTGAGCAGTTCGGAGCCCCCATTCTCGGTCATGTTGGTCGCAGGCGTCATGCACCTCTCCTATGGCCTCGGGGCATGGTTTGGGTTGCTCCGTGGTCCGGGCGCGGTGAGCCAGCTCAGGTCCTAGCTTCCCCGGTGTGGCGTGTGATACCAGCCAGAGACGCGGCTCGACGCGAACCGGATCGGGATCCACAGCGCTGCCAGGATGATCAGAAGCGGATAACGGGCCAAGCGTCGCGGCTCCACGCCCTCCCTGGCGAGAAATGGGATCGGCTCAGCGACTTGGACTGCAGTGACGGCTCCCCAGACTTGCCAGGGGAACAGCCAATTCGACCCGGTTGCCGCGGACAAAACCGTGAGGATTCCCGAGACGAGGGCAACAAAGGCCCGACCCGGCTGCACGAGTCGTATGGCTAGGTCGAAAGTCATGATCGACCGGGTCTTGAGCAGAGCTGCCAGGTGTTTCCTGCGTGTGGCCCTCTTTCCCGCCATCCAACGAGCCCTTTGTCTGACTACCACGCCTATGTCTTCCGGCTTCTCATCCCGGACCCTCGCATCGTGCAGCCAGTGCGTCGGGTATCCGGCGAGTGCGAGCCGGACTCCGATCTCCTGGTCTTCTGTGAGAGACTCGCTGAACCCTCCAACGGCGTTCAGTGCTTCCGAGGTGAAGGCCATGCCGGTGCCGCCGAGGTCTGCCGCCCAGCCGAGATTGGAACGCGCCAGCTGGACCATTCTGTTCCCTGCCCAGTAGCTGAGGGCCGATGCCTCGGCTAGGGGGGATCCGCCAGGGTTGGCGATGTCGAGATAGCACTGAACGACGCAATGGCCTTCATCCATGGAGTCGGCGATTTGCTCGAGGAGGTGGCTGTCTATCCGATTGTCGGCATCGAGGATGAGCAGTGTCTCTTCATCGAGTGGAGCTGATTCCAGATACCACTGCAACGCCGCTCCCTTCCCCGGCGGACCAGCGGAGCGCACTGCAACCAAGATGCCGGCAGCCCTGGAGATCTCAACAGTTCTGTCCGTGCACCGATCCGCCAGGACGATGGTCGTGATGTTGTTCTGTGGGTAGGTCGTGTTGGCGAGGTCACCTAGAAGGTTGCCGATCACGCCCTCCTCGTTGTGTGCAGGGATCAACACCCGGAACTTGCGCTGCCGTCCCCCAGGTGGCGATGGGCGCTGATTTGGCCAACCCCACAACGCGGTCAATGCGTTGTAGGCGGCGAGGAAGATCACACTTGCCTGGGCGGCAAGAGCCACGAGTCGTAGCATGCCGCCGCGAGGCTAGAGCCACCACCTATGCAAGACCACACAATCAACCAACCACCCGGGCAAATTGCGGTTGTGCTCGGGACCCGGCCCGAGATAATCAAGTTGGCCCACGTGCTGCGCTCACTAGCCGAGAGGGCTTCGCTCGTTCATACCGGCCAACACTGGGATCCGGGCTTATCCACGACGTTTCTCGAGGAATTCCACCTCTCCAGGCCCGATTTGCACCTCGAAGTCGGTGGTCTCAGCAGAGCCGGTCAGATCGCCTCTGGGATTCGAGGTCTTGCGGAGATGTTTGAGAAATCACGCCCGCGGGCGGTCGTGGTTCAGGGAGATACCAACACCACGATGGCCGGTGCGATAGCGGCCAATGCGCTGGAGCTACCCGTCGTCCACGTCGAAGCCGGTCTGCGCAGCCACGACCGGAGAATGCCGGAGGAGCACAATCGTGTGGTGACTGACCACTTGGCGGACCTGCTCTGTGCGCCAACCCAGGTTGCGGTAGACAATCTCGTCCGGGAAGGGATCAACTCTGAGAAGATCGTGATGACGGGGAATACCGTGGTCGAGGCTGTTCTCGATCTGATGCCAGACGAGAACGACCGAAAGCACCTGGTTGAGTCGATGTCGTTGGAGTCGGGAGGCTTCGTTCTCTCCACCTTCCACCGTCCGGAGAATGTCGACGATCCAGAGCGATTCTCCTTGATTCTCAGGGAACTGGGCTCTCTTCCATTCCCTGTCGTTCTCCCGCTCCATCCACGCTCGAGAGCCAGGGTGGAGTCATTCGGTCTGGCCGACCATCTCGAGGAGATTCGGGTGGTTGACCCGATTGGGTACTCCGACTTCCTTGGATTAGGGGCAGAGTCGGCGTTCCTCGTCTCCGACTCGGGTGGGGTGCAGGAGGAAGTGTCGGTGTACAAGCGACCCGTGGTCGTCGTAAGACGGAGCACCGAGCGCCCCGAGGTCTTGGGGACTTTCTCCAGGTTGGTCGAGCCGACAGATATTTCTCAGACGGTCGGTGACTGGCTGGGTGACCTGGCCCAAGTCCACGCTGATCTGTCCCAAATCGATTCACCATATGGAGATGGCACGGCATCGCAATCCATAGTGGCGGCTATTTCGGACCTTTTGGAAAGTGAGTGACATCGTGCGTCGAATCCGACGCCGGGCCTCGGCCGGGGGTAAGGATCCCAAACTGTCATTCGGAACCTGGGACGACCTGCCGGAAGAAACCAATGTGGTGCAGATTTGCCATCCGGATTGGCGGGGTGTCCGAACTGTGGCCTATTCGTTCAGGACACCGATCGTTGAATGTGACGACCTGGCTCGGTGGGGTGAGGACATCGTCAGCGGGTTGGTCAATGTCGGAGTGGACTCCGTGGTTGTTCAGGGCTGGCCGCCGGGAGCCGGGGCTTTCGTGCGACTTGGCGGTGAAGCAGGATTGCGCATGAGATGTGTCTTGCATTCGTCGCCGGCCCAACAAGGTGCGGAGCAAGGGGAAGCCGCCGTGGTCGATGAGGTTCTCGACCTTGCAAGAATGGGCGTGCTTGCAGGAGTCGGAATGGCGAAAGCGGGTGTGCCAGAAGCCTTTTCGGCCATCGGTCATCCGGTAACCTATGTTCCCAACAGAATCCCGGCCTTGCCTACGGTCGAGAAGCTGGACCTCGGTCCGGGGCTGCACATCGGGGTGTTTGCCGAGCCGTTCTGGCGCAAGAACGTGACCACCCAATTGCTCGCCGTCGGTCTCCTGGAGGGAGCGACCGCACACGTCCTCGCGAGACCGGATATTCGCTATCTCGACGAAATCGACATAGTCGAGCACGGCGAGCTCCCGTACGACCAATTCGTCGCTTTGCAAGGTTCGGTAGATGTCAATCTCTATGTGACGTTGTCGGAATGTCACCCTTCAACTCCTCAGGAGTCATATCTGATGGGTGTGCCCTGTCTTCTATCACGGACTTCGGCCGTCTTCCGAAGTGATCCAGATCTGTGGATGCTGACGACCACCGACGAGGCCGACAATCCAAGCGCGATAGCCACGGCGGCAGGTCGGCTTTTGAGCAACAAATCGCAAGCAGTTGAGCGTGCATCTCTGTGGATGAACCTGGCGGACTTCGACGCAGCAGAGCGTTGGCGTATGTTTACGAGTGACCTGGACACTATCTGAGGACTCTGTTGGGAGCGCCGGCATGGACTACGAGAAGACGACCAAAGGCGTCGGCGAGATGGCGTACTGGAACGAACGCAAGGAAGCCGAAGGTGACCTGGCTAATTCGTGGTACGAGAGGTTCTACACCAGCCATTTCCGGTTGAAGATGGAGGATTACTCGGACAAACGCGTGCTTGACATCGGTTGTGGTCCACGGGGCTCACTCGAATGGGCCGAGATGGCCCTTCAACGGGTGGGTCTGGATCCGCTGGCTGATCAATACCTCGAGCTGGGAGCGTCCGAGCATGCGATGGAGTACGTGGCCTCGGGTGTTGAGCACATCCCCTTCCCGGACGGACATTTCGACATCGTGTGCTCCTTCAACTCAATAGACCATGTTGACAGTCTTGAAGAAGCAATAGCAGAGATCAAGCGAGTCTTGAAGGTGGGGGGTACCTTTCTGCTCCTGACCGACGTCCATGAGGAACCGACTCCTCAGGAGCCGGTGTGTTTCGACTGGTCTGTGATCGATCTCTTCAGCCCCGAGTTCATTGCTCAGTCGATCGAGACCTACGAGAAAGGTGAACGTGGGATGTATGCAAGCGTGGCGGATCCGACCTTCTTCGACCACTCGGACGACACCAAGCGATATGGCATTCTGTCTGCCAGATTCTCGCGGGTAGAGCCACCGCCGATGGCGCAGCGAAGGGGCATTCTCCGCTGGCTCGGTCTTCGTTCGTAATCCCGACGAGTCATCCAGACGAGCGGACGATTTGCTCCACGAGACGTGGC
>JBAVIK010000378.1:0-7524 GCA_049686815.1 Acidimicrobiia bacterium
GTGGTTGCAAAGGTCAACCCGTTGACCGATCTGGCAGGCCTTGGCGATCCCGACGCATCGCTACTGGCAGTGATAGCCAGGGGCAACGTCGTTGTGGAGCGTTCAATCGATGGCTGAGGGGTTGGACAGAGGGAACGGTTGTCGCGACTGACACCCGGCTGTCGACGTCGTGTAGATTTCGACCGACGCGTTGCGGAGGCTTGTGACGGTGGGCAGCACCAACCTCTTTGCAAAGCAAGACCTGATTCTGCGAAACCGCAGGTTGTCGGCCTACGGCCTGATCAGTCTGTCCAGAGGGGCCCTGGTCGTTTCGATGATGATGCTCGCAGTCGCTCCATGGTTTGTCCCCGACACCTACTCGGTAGTCGCTCACACGCTTTCTGAATCGGGTGGTCAGGGAGTCGATGGGGCGTGGGTATTCCGACTGGGCTTGATCTTCGCTGCGTCTGCCGTGGTGACGATCACGTCGACTGCAAGAGCAGTCTGGAGCCCGACAGCGAGATGGTGGATGAACACCTACGCCTTCGGTGTTGTGTTGCTGGCGATCTTCCCCGAGTCGCCTTTCGATCCGGGCCCATACAACGAGATGGTGCAAACGCTGCACACTGCGTCGGGGGCGATTGCCGCCATCGCATTTATCCTGGGAATCGCCACCGTCTCGATATCCCGACCGCACCGGGAGACGTGGACACGAGCATTTGACTGGATAGTGATCGCGGCTGTGGCTGTGATCCCGCAGGTGATGTTGGTCGTCACCTATCCCGGCGCTCTACAGAGAGCAATGGTCTTTCTCGGATACGTGTGGCTATTGATCGAGACCATGCGCATTGCCCGTCAGAATCGGGCAACCTCCCTAACTTGAGATCGTGTCCGTGCGCGCCCGATCGAAGACCGGCTAGCCGTGGCCTATCAGAGCCGGTTCCTCTGGGCCGTCTCGCCCCCTGTGGTGAGAAGTGTGGGCAAGGTGTTCTTCTCGATGAAGGCGGAGCTCGAGGCCGATTTACCACCTGCCCCTTTCGTGGTCGCGGCCAACCACTATTCGCATTTCGACCCGCCGGCGATCGGTGCTGCGATCGGTGTGCCTGTTCGATACCTCGCGCTGGAGGATCTCTTCGGGGTCAGCCGGGTACTCGACTGGCTGGTCGTTGGCTACGGCTCGATCCCGACCCCTCGCCAAAGGCTTCCGATCAGAGCGGTCCGCACAGCGCTCGCCGCTTTGGATGCGGGCGAGAACGTTGGAGTGTTCCCGGAAGCGACCCGGGTGAGTCATTGGGGAACGTTGCCGCCAAAACGTGGTGCTGCCTGGTTGGCCCAGAAGGCTGGTGTGCCGCTGGTCCCTGTCGCAGTGTTGGGCACCGGGAAGGTGTTCGGTCTCGGGAACCGTCTTCACAGAGCTCAAATCCGGGTGGTCATCGGGCGGGCCCTAGAGCCTGATTCGGGCGACACCGTTGAACTGACAAACCGATGGGCCGACTGGATGACCTCTCAGATCGAGAGATTTCCGGACTCAGAGGTGACAGGCCCGAGACGGGCCTTTCACGACGGAGAGCCCTGAGCGCGGGTCCCCAGAGGCGGACGAAGGCGCTGGCGCCACCGACTCCTGGTCGTCATGTGCGGCAGCAATCACAACCTCATCCCGTTGAGACACAGCGCTCGCGGACGATGTCTCCTCGTTCAATAGAATGACAACCTGCCTCAACTCCAAGGGGTGCAGTCGATGGCCAAGCATCGCCCAAAGGCCTATTGGGCACGGGGAGATGGCGGCGCGACCTCCGCATCGTTGCGGAGAGGACGCGCTGTGGGTCTACTGTTGATCGCTGCCGTAGCGGTTGCCTGCACTGCTTCCGACACGGAGCCAACGACATCACCCGCAGGGCCCACCGCATTCCCTGTGACCACCACCACATCGATCACACTCCCCCACCCAGACGTCGATCTTTTGGAGCGCCCTCAGATTTGGTTCGGGCCACAACCGCCGCTTGGTCCCAACGAGTTCGGGACCGTCCGGACCGGTCCCGAGTTCTACGACCTCTTCGAGACAGCCGCGCCTTGGCAATCTGCGGCGCAGCGGGTCGACGTGCTCCACTTCTTCGGTGAGTGGGTGGCTTGGCGCTCCTCAGACGAGGAGTTGCAGCAGGTTGTCGATGATCTCAACCGCCGAGGGATAGCAATCGCTTATGAAGGTGGGCCGCTAACACCCATCGAAGGGTGCTCGGACAACATCGAGGGCTTCGCCGGATCCAACGAGGCACGGGTGATCGTTGACCGGGTCGCGGCTGTCGGAGGGAGAATCACCTACGTCAGTCTCGAACATCCTTTTGACGCGATTCGCCAACTCACAGACGAGTGTGCTGTTTCTCTCGTTGACGCGGCAATCGATATGAGGACCTACATTGAGACGGTCCGAGATGTCTTTCCGGCCGCTGAATTTGGTCTCATCGACACCGGCGATCTCGACCAATCGGTCATCGCCACCTATCTGGAGGCGTATCAACAAGGGACCGGCGAGTACCCAACCCATCTCATGCTTGACATTGGCTACGACGAGCCGGGGTGGCCCACCTCCGCTCTGGAAATAGAGGAGCTGGTCCATGGTCTGGGCATCGAGTTCGGGATCTTCTACCTGGGATTCGATCACGACCAATCCGATCGAGAGTGGCTTGACCACATGAAGGAGCGCATCGTCGAGTACGAAGTCCTCTATGGGGGGAAACCCGACCGGCCCATATTCGAATCGTGGCATCCATATCCGCAGACCCTCCTCCCCGACACCGACCCGGCGGCATTTACCGAGGTTTTGAACTGGTACGCGCGGATACGCACTTCGATGACCATCGACGCTGTTGACGGACCGTCTGATCTGGAGGTTTCCGGAACCCTCACCGACGTATCCGGTGCTCCCTTGGCTGATGAGCCAATCCAGATCAAAGTGTTGCCAGGCGAGCCAGAGAGCCTCGAGGTCATGGAGGAATACGTGCTCACCGGGGTTAGCCCAGCTGGTGCAACGACGGTCGACGTTGGCTACCGAATCAACGACGAATGTGAATGCGCCGGAAAGGCCGATGTGATCCTTGAATCGTTCCAGTACTCGGAAGACGGAGGCGCCAACCTGGTGGTCAACTCCGACTTCTCGTCGGAGGTTGTGGGCTGGAACATCTACGGTGCCGAAGACCAGACCGTGGTACCCGACGGATTCGAAATTCACGTCACCGAAACCCAAATCGCCGGTGCCACATCCGATCAGTTCCCGATCACACCCGTGACACCCTTTACCGCCACCATCCGTGCCAGGGTTTCACCACAGAGCGATGGGAATGGTCACTTCTTCGTCATCTTTCACAATGGTGACCAGGACCTGCGCCGGATACGAGAGCACATCAGACCCAGCCGCCGGGTTGTCGCAGAAACCACCACCAACGCCGATGGCAGATATCAGGTTGGGCTCACACCCGTCGAGTTTCCCTCGATATGGGAGGCTTGGTATTCAGGTAGTGACGGTCACTGGCCTGCTCTGGCTTCCACGAATCGCCCGAGCTAGTGGTTTGTCCAGGCGCAGAGCTCAGTCCTCGACCATGATCTTCAGTTGCCCATCCTTGAATTCCGCCTTGAAATGGATCTCTTCCTCCGACTCCTTGAAGACGACTTCCACTTCTTCGGGCCCTTCCTCTTCAACTTTGACCGACCAACCTGTCTTCGGGTAGGCGGTTTGCAGGAAGACATTTTGGCCCTGGGTCCGAAGCGTCACAGACCCGCCTTCAGTCTCGTAGGTGTGGTTCTCGGGGCCGCTGCTCGGCTGGGTCGGAGACGTGGTCGCAGGAACCTGTGCCGGTTCACTGGTCGGCGGTGAGGTCGTTGCGACTGCTGATTGTGTGGTCGTCGTGGGCGACCCCGTGGCTTGAGTCTCGGTTGCGAGAACTGTGCTTGTCGGGCCCGACGGAGGGTCTTGGATCTGTGCCGGGATCTGCTCAACAAACGGATCCGCAGCAACACCGGTCAGCCGGAACGCTCCGGGCTCGGCGACCGCAGTACTGACATTCCCCACCGCGACAAACGCAACTGCGACCGAAGCCGTCGTGGCAAGACACCAGACGAGCACCAGTACGAGACGCTGTTTCATTCTGTAGGCATGATGCCGCGGCAACGGGAGTAGTTGGTTAAGCCAGCCCTAAGTGACCGTCAAATTGGCGGGGCGAACCGCGCTAGACGCGTCGCCCCCGGACGAAGCGGATGTATCTTCAGGACAATGCCCGCAGTGCTTGTGATCGAGGACGACTCACGTATCCGTGAAGCACTCGCCGACCATCTTGCGGGCCGTGGTCATCAAGTGGTGACCGTGGGTCGGGCAATGGAAGGTGTCGAACAGGCCTTGACGGGCCAATACGATGTGGTGTTACTCGATCTCGGTCTTCCCGATGTGGACGGTTCCTCGGCGCTTCAGATGATCCGGGCAGTAAGCGACATCCCCGTGGTCATAACCACGGCTCGAGATCAAGAGACCGAGATAGTCCGACTTCTGGACGCCGGTGCCGACGATTACGTGGTCAAGCCATTTTCCGCTGATCAGATCGAAGCTCGGGTGAGAGCTGTCCTGCGTCGACGGCATAGCGACGGCAACGAAAGCGAGATAACTGTGGGCGACCTCATGATCGATGCCGATCGGAAGGAAGCGCGGCTTGGCGATCGAGAGCTCGATCTGACCGGCAAGGAATTTGAACTCCTCTTGTTTCTCGCTGAAAGAGAAGGGCACTTTGTCAGCAAGCGAGAGCTCCTGGCCGGTGTCTGGCACCAGCCATACGGCGGGGCCGACAAGACGATCGACGTCCATTTGAGCTGGCTGCGTCGAAAGCTCGGCGAGACAGCATCCGATCCCAAATACATCCGCACCAAGCGGGGCGTTGGAGTCCGCCTGGCGCCGCCCGACTGATGAGACTGCGGCTGATCATCCAGGCGGCAGCGGTGACATCGATGGTCGCGCTGGCTTTTGTTATCCCGCTGGCAGTCGTTATCAGTCAGTCAGCTTCTGATCGTGCTCTTGACATTGCGGAACGTCAAGCAGAGAACATTGCTCGGTATATCGCGGTCCTCGCACCTGAAACGGTTGATACCGCCGACCTCGCAGACCTGGTTCCACAAACAGGTCCCGCCTATGACGTGACCGTCATCCTGCCCGACGGCTCGGTTGTGGGCGACGAGATGCTCGCGGGTGAAGACCTGTCGACGGCTATCGAAGGCACGGCGAATCGTGCCGAGGTCGCCAACGGGATTGTGCTTTACCTCCCGGTCGTCGCGACGGGTGGGGCCACGTCCATCGTGAGGGTGGTCGTCCCTCAAGAGGAGTTGAGGAAAGGTGTGGCCCGATCGTGGCTGATTCTCGCCGTGCTCGGGGTCACTCTCGTCGGCATCGCCGTCGCGATCGCGGACTGGATCGGCCGGAGTGTCGTTCGTCCGGTTTCTCAGCTGTCAGCCTCCGCAGTCAAGTGGGGGTCTGGTGAATTTGCTGCGCGTGTCGAACCTGATGGACCATCTGAGATACGGGCGATGGGGGTCGAATTCAATCGGTTGGCCGATCAAATCGATCGGATGTTGGTCTCTGAGCGAGAAGCGGCAGCAGACCTTTCCCATCGACTCCGCACTCCTCTGACTGCCCTACGACTCGACGTTGAGGCCTTGAACAGCGGGCCTTCGAGAGAACGTGTGCTCGACGACCTCGCCGAGATGGAGCGAACAGTGGACTACGTGATCGACCAAGCGAGACGTGGAGCGCGGCACGGGCTGCCGTCGGCGAGAACCGACCTTGCCGGGGTGATCAAGGACAGAGTCGAGTATTGGGCCGTGTTGGCCGAGGAGCAGAGCCGGACCCTAAGCCTCAATGCCACCCAGGAATCGGCGATAGTCGCGATGGAAACGGAAGACGCTTCGGCGCTGATCGATGCGCTGATCGAGAATGTTTTTGCGCACACCCCCGAGGGAACCCCATTCGCCGTCACGACAGTGGTCAGACAAGAGGACGTACTTCTCGCAGTCGAGGACGGCGGCCCCGGACTACCCGATCATGGGGTGTTGGAACGAGGCAGGTCTGAGGGCTCCTCATCGGGACTGGGGCTCGACATCGTGCGGAAGACTGCCGAAGGCGCTGGAGGGAGCCTCCGGCTGGGTTCCAGTGGGCGAATGGGAGGCTCCTTGATCGCGATCAGGCTGCCCCTTCTAGCCGACTGAACCTCGGGCTCGTACTTCCCCATGTCCAATCGAGGGAACTACATCTTCGGCGGCCAGATCCAGCCGCTTTTGCTGGGCGAATCGAACGGCGACCAGCGAAGCAACAGCGAGAATCGAAATTGCGTAAAGCCCGACCATCCACGGTTCCCCGCTGTCGGTGCCGGAGAGAATCCCGTGCAACGCAGTCGAAACGAAAACACCGAACGCAGCAAAGTGAATCATCCTCCACCCTCGCTGCCCCACGAAACGTTTGAGGTAGAAACTCACCGATAGGAGAACCAGCCCGTAGAAACCGACCACACCCAGTGCAATCGCGGTCGGTCGCCAATCCGATCTTGCTGGAACGAGAATCTCAGCCCACGAGAAGTCGACGAAGTCGTGGATTGAGAGTGTGAACATGTGGACCAGTGTGGCCAGGACGGCTCCCACAGCCAGTGATTCATGAAACCAGGTCAGAGGTTTCGCTCTTGCCCACGATCCCAAGATCTTCGTGGTCAGAAGCAGACCCCAGATGGTCGAGCCTGCCAGTAGGGCGAAGGCAACGGCTCCGGAACCTCGTATCACCATCCACTCGATGCTCATGCCACCAGCTCCATATCTGATGTGGCGAACACGGAGCCGTCATGCCAAACGACGAGGGCAGACCTGATCCATGATTGTCGGTCGGCCCAGGCCAGGCCCTCCTCACCGAGGATCACCACAGCCTTGGCTGCGGCCTCGGCGTGAGCGGCGCTGTCGGAAATGACCGAGGCGGAGAGAATCGCCCCGCTCGTCGGGCTTCCCGATCTGGGGTCGATCAGATGGTGGGCTTCACCATCGCCAACTCGCCATCGGCGTTTGGTGACCGAGCTGGTGGCCAGTGCGCCCGCACCGACGAAGACGGTGGCGACTGTCTCCCCCCAAGGGTCAACAATCGGAACCGTGGTCTCGGGATGCGCCGACCGTAGGTCGCCACCGGCTGAAGCCACGATCGAGATTCCTGACTCAACTGCTCGATCACAGGCCCACCCCTTGCCGATGCCGCCTAGGTCCATGAGCGTCCCGGGCGACCGTGAAAGAATCCCTGCGTCGATATCCCATGCGCCGGGTGTGCAGGTCAGCCCTGCCGGCCGAGCAGGAATGCCCGTCAGCTCATGGAATGTTCGATCGTATCCCCAGGCTATGACGGAGGATCCCATCCCGGCGTCGACGAGCCCGTCGGTTAAGTGTCGCGCCTCTCGTGCGCAAGAAACGACGTCGCCCAGCAACTCAGAGAGCGGAACGTCTTTCCGCGGATCGCGATTCACCCAGCTCAACTCACTGTCGGGC
>JBAVIK010000379.1:0-4649 GCA_049686815.1 Acidimicrobiia bacterium
TGCCAAGGGCGTCGCTGATGCCAAGGGCGTCGCTGATGCCAAGGGCGTCGCTGATGCCAAAGGCGAAGAGGAGTAGTCGACCATGTTGATGCCCAAGAGGAGCAAGCACCGCAAAGTGCACAGGGGCCGAATGTCCGGTGTTGCCAAGGGTGGCACCGAGGTCACTTTTGGTGAATATGGCCTACAGGCACTCGAAGCGGCATGGATCACATCCCGCCAAATCGAGTCGAGCCGCGTCGCGATCACTCGTGCCGTCAAACGTGGTGGGAAGGTGTGGATAACGATCTTCCCGGACAAGCCTGTCACTCAGAAGCCTGCCGAGACTCGCATGGGCTCCGGAAAAGGAAACCCGGAGTTTTGGGTTGCCGTGGTGAAGCCGGGCCGTGTCATGTTCGAGTTGGCTGGTGTCCCAGAGGACCTGGCCCGAGAAGCGATGCGCAAGGCAAGTCACAAGCTTCCGATCAAGACCAGATTTGTCACCAGGGAGGACGCATGAACACTGCGGAAATCCGTGAGATGACGTCGGAGGAACTCAAAGAGGCTCTTATCGAGGCGAAGGAAGAGAAGTTCAACCTTCGCTTTCAGCTTGCCACCAACCAACTCGACAACACCGCTCGAATTGGCGAAGTCAAGAGAGATATTGCACGCATCCTCACAGTGATGCGTGAACGGGAGATTGCGCCTGCATCGACCGAGACGGTCGATGCATCTAAGGAGAATGTCTGATGGTTGAAAGCGAAACAAGGAATCGACGCAAGGTGCGCGTTGGGGTTGTGGTTTCGGATAGCCGAGACAAGACCGTCACCGTCGAGGTCCCCTATTCAGCCGCTCACCCCCGATATGACAAGGTCGTCCGGAAAGCAACCAAGCTTCACGCTCATGACGAGACGAACGATGCCAACGTCGGAGACCGCGTCCGCATTATGGAGACCCGTCCGATCTCGAAACAGAAGCGCTGGCGAGTCGTCGAAATCGTGGAGCGTGCCAGATGATTCAGCAGGAGTCGCGTCTCAAAGTGGCCGATAACACAGGGGCCCGCGAGTTGCTTTGCATTCGTGTGCTGGGCGGCTCATCTCGCCGGTATGCCGGCGTCGGAGATGTGATCGTCGGGACGGTCAAAGAGGCCAATCCCGGGGGGTCCGTCAAGAAGGGTGAGGTGGTCCGGGCGGTGGTTGTCCGAACCAAGAAGGAATCGCGTCGACCCGACGGCACCTACATCCGTTTCGATGACAACGCCTGCGTGATCATCGATACCAACCGTCAACCCCGTGGGACCCGCATATTCGGTCCCGTGGCGCGGGAGCTCCGTGACCACCGCTTCATGCGGATTGTGTCTCTGGCGCCCGAGGTTTTGTGAGAGGAATTCTATGAAACTGAAGAAGGGTGACACCGTGATGGTCATTGCCGGCAAGGACGCCGGCAAAGAGTCCAAAGTCTCTCATGTCTATCCGGATCGCAATCGGGTACTCGTCGAGGGTGTCAATACAGCCAAGCGTCACACCAAGCCGACCGGTCAGACCATGCAGGGCGGGATCATCGACAAGGACATGCCAATAGACGTCTCCAACGTCATGATCGTCTGCGAGAAGTGCGGGCCAACCAGGGTCGGGCATCGCTTTGACGATGACGGTGGCAAGCACCGCACATGCGTGAAATGCGGAGGTGACCTGTGAGCGTGGCACGTCTCAGGACCAAGTACCGCGATGAGCTAGCACCAAAGCTTCAAGAGGATCTCGGGCTCGGAAATGTGATGCAGGTGCCCACGCTCGAGAAGATCGTGCTCAACATGGGCATCGGCGAGGCCATCGCCGACAAGAAGGCGGTGGAGGAGGCCCTTGACGAGCTCGGCCTCATCTCCGGTCAGAAGCCGCGAATCAACCGGGCGCGCAAGTCGATCGCCAACTTCAAGTTGCGAGAAGGCATGCCGATCGGCGTTTCTGTCACCCTTCGTGGCGATCGCATGTGGGAGTTTTTCGATCGGTTGCTATCGATCGCAATCCCGAGGGTCCGCGACTTCCGCGGGCTCAATCCCAAAGCATTCGATGGGCACGGCAACTACAGCGTTGGAGCATCCGAGCAGTTGATCTTCCCCGAGATCGACTTCGACCGGGTGACGACAACCCGTGGTCTCAACATCACGATTGTCACCACAGCGGAGAACGATGAGCAGGGCAAAGCACTGCTAGATGCGTTCGGGTTCCCATTCCGCAAGGTCGAAGCACAGGTTTGAGGAAGGATTGAGAATTCATGGCTAAGAAATCAATGGTGGCGAAAGCCAATCGCGAACCGAAGTTCAAGGTGAGGGGTTACAACCGCTGTAAGCGCTGCGGTCGCGCCCGCGCCTACATCCGTGACTTCGGGATGTGTCGCATTTGCGTCCGCGAGTTGGCCTCCAGGGGCGAGCTCCCCGGCGTGAGAAAGGCTTCGTGGTAACGATGGTTGTCACAGATCCAATCGCTGACATGCTGACACGCATCCGCAACGCTGTTGCGGTGGGACACGAACGAGTCGCGATGCCGTCTTCCAAACTCAAAGTGGGCATTGCCCAGATACTCGTCGACGAGGGCTATATCGATCGTTTCGAGGTTTCCGATGAGCTCCCCCGGCGCGAGCTCGAGTTGGTGCTGCGCTACGGCGATCGTCGTCGTCCGGCGATCGAGGGCTTGAAGCGAATCTCACGCCCCGGTCACCGCGTGTATCGAGGCGCCGCAGAGCTGCCCAGGGTCCAGGGTGGTCTCGGGGTTGCGGTTGTATCCACGAGCCAGGGGCTTCTCCCCGACCGTGAGGCGCGTCGTCGTCGTCTCGGCGGAGAGGTCTTGTGCGAGGTGTGGTGAGATGAGTCGTATTGGAAAAATGCCGGTAACGGTGCCGTCGGGTGTCGAAATCAAGATCGATGGCAGCGATGTCACGGTCAAAGGCTCCAAAGGCGAGTTGCACAGGACGTTCCACGACCGTGTTGCGTTCGAGATGGAAGACGATGTTCTAACCGTCACCCGCCCTGACGACGCCAGAGAATCTCGAGCGCTCCATGGCTTGAGCCGGGCACTGCTCAACAACATGGTGGTCGGCGTATCTCAGGGATTCACCAAGGAGCTCGAGATCCAGGGTGTCGGCTACAGAGCCGCACTCAAAGGTAAAGACATCGAATTGCAAGTTGGATTCAGCCATTCCGTGGTTGTCGCCGCTCCTGAAGGAGTCTCATTCGACGTGCCGGAGCCGACCAAGATCATCGTCAGCGGCATCGACAAGGAGTTAGTCGGCCAGGTGGCCGCCGACATCCGCAAGGTTCGCCCTCCCGAGCCATACAAGGGCAAGGGAATTCGATACGTGGGCGAATATGTCAGGCGCAAGGCCGGGAAGGCAGGTAAGTGATGAAGGGTTCACGTCAGGTAGCGCGGGACCGTCGTCACAGCCGTGTTCGCAAGCGTGTTCATGGGACCCACGAGCGTCCCAGACTCGCCGTCTTCAGATCCAACAGGTACATCTACGCGCAGGTGATCGACGACATCGAAGGCCGTACCCTCGCAGCTGCGTCCTCGCAGGAGTCGGATCTGCGTGCCAATGCGCTCAATATCGATACGGCGTCGAAGGTCGGGGCGCTGGTTGCGTCTCGAGCCAAGGATGTCGGAATCGAGACCGTGGTCTTTGACCGCGGCGGCTACAAGTTTCACGGAAAGATCAAAGCTCTCGCCGAAGCCGCGCGTGAGGAAGGACTGGAGTTCTAATGGCAGCCCGAGACACGACGGTAGACCACGAGACGGAGCGCTGATGGCACGTCAACAAAGACCAGGTTCTGAGCAGAGCCAATATGACGAGCGCGTCATCCAGATCAATCGCGTTGCGAAAGTGGTCAAGGGTGGACGTCGATTCAGCTTCACCGCGCTTGTCGTGGTGGGGGATGGCAAGGGCAAGGTGGCTATCGGATACGGAAAGGCGAAGGAAGTTCCGGCAGCTATCCAGAAGGCAATCGAGCAGGCACGAAGAGACATGGTCGAGATCCCAATGGCCGGTCAAACCGTAGTGCATCATCAGGTTGGGATTCACGGAGCGTCCAAGGTCATGGTCAAACCGGCTGCTCCCGGTACCGGTGTCATCGCTGGCGGTGCGGTGCGTCAGATCCTCGAGGCTGCTGGAATCAAAGATGCCCTGGCGAAATCGCTCGGCTCGCCCACCCATCTGAATGTAGCGAAGGCGGCGATGGATGCTCTAACCAGCCAACGTCGCCCTGATGAGGTGGCGAAGCTCCGTGGCAAGCGACCTGAAGAGGTGACTCCTCCCGGGCTCTTGGCCGCGTACAACGGGACAGAGTCTGTGCGGGCACAAGCCGCCAATTCGCAAGGTAAGAACTGAGTAGGAAAATGGCCAAAGCCAAGACAAAGACCGTCAGGGTCACATTGAAGAAGTCGACAATCGGTCAGAAACCGAAGAATCGCGCCACCGTTGAAGGTCTTGGCCTCAGGAAGATCAATCAGACGGTTGAGCACGTCGATTCCCCCAGTCTCAGGGGAATGCTGAACAAAGTGAGTCACCTTGTCGAGGTCCAAGTAGGCGACGCTCCGGAGGAGATCAAGTGAGTGATCAAAAACAACAGCTGAAGCTTCACCATCTTTCGCCGGCTCCCGGGTCCAAGAAGAAGAAGATCAGGGTCG
>JBAVIK010000380.1:0-6197 GCA_049686815.1 Acidimicrobiia bacterium
GACCATGAACAAGACTTACTCACCCAAGCCGGGTGAAATAGAGCGGGTTTGGCACGTTGTCGATGCCACCGATCTACCCCTGGGCAGACTCGCCTCTGAAGTTGCCCAGATCCTTCGGGGCAAACACAAGCCGATTTACGCCCCTCATATGGACACCGGAGACTTCGTGGTCGTGGTCAACGCCGAGAAGGTCGCTGTCACCTCGGACAAGAGCCAATCGAAGATCTACTATCGCCACTCTGGCTATCCCGGTGGGATAAGAGCTGAGACCTTCGAGTCTCTCCTCGAACGAAGGCCCGAAGCAATCATCGAGCGTGCGGTCAGGGGAATGCTTCCCAAGAACAAACTTGGACGTCGAATGCTGAAGAAGTTGAAGGTTTATGGCGGTCCTGACCATCCCCATGAGGCGCAGAAGCCGGTGATGCTAGAGCTGAAGATTCGAAAGGTGGACGTCTGATGCCCAAGCCACTAGTTCAGGCGACAGGTCGTCGTAAAGCGTCCGTTGCCAGAGTTCGTCTACATGATGGTTCGGGCAGGGTGACACTCAACGGTCGACCTCTCGAGGACTATTTCCCGACGATGGCTATTCGCATGCGGGTGATGGAGCCGATGACGATCACTCAAACCCAAGGTCGCTACGACATCGACGCAACCCTCGAAGGTGGCGGGTCGACAGGGCAGTCCGACGCCCTTCGCCTCGGCATCAGCCGTGCCCTTATCACTCTTGATCCGGAGCTCCGTGCGACCCTGAAGAAGGCCGGCATGCTCACCCGAGACTCCCGAGTCGTCGAAAGCAAGAAGTACGGCCTGCGTAAGGCTCGTCGGGCTCCTCAGTACACCAAGCGCTAAGTCGACCATGAGCGACCTTCGTCGTCTGCTCGACGATGGGAAACCGATATTTGGCACCGACGGGGTGCGTGGAGTCGCCGGATCTGACCTCACACCTGAATTGGCCATGGCGATTGGTCGCGCCGCAGGCGCCTACCTCCGGGGCGGTCCGGTTTTGGTCGGCCGAGATACCCGGCGGTCTGGATCGATGCTCTCCATGGCCCTGCAAGCCGGATTTCACGCTTCAGGGATCGACACTGTCGACGTAGGGGTGATGCCCAGCGGGGCGATCAGCAATCTCACGGCAGAAACCGATGCCACGATGGGCGCCAACGTTTCTGCCTCACACAATCCGGCGGACGACAACGGGATCAAACTCATTGCTGCACGAGGGACCAAGCTGCCCGATGAGGTTGAGCGGGAGTTGGAGGATCGACTTCGATCCAGAGGATCGAACTCTGCCGTTGGGTCCGCCATCGGGTTTCGCCGCGAGAACATGGATGCAATGGATGCATACGTCGACCGTCTTGTCGCGGTGTCTCGATACTCACTGAGCGGTTTACAAATAGCGCTCGATTGCGCGCATGGTGCGGCCTATCAAGCCGCGCCGGAGTTGTTCAAACGCCTCAAGGCCGACGTCTTGGTCTATGGCGCCGATCCGGACGGGACCAACATCAACGACGGGTGCGGCGCGACCAGGCCTGAATTTCTCGCCGGCTTGGCAGAGGGGCGCATCGGGTTCGCTTTCGATGGCGACGCTGATCGTCTGATGGCTATCGACGAGGACGGGCGGGTAGCCAATGGAGACGTGATCATGGCAATCGTTGCCCGACACCTCAAGGCCCAGGGTCATTTGAAGAAGAATCTCGTGGTCGCCACGGTCATGTCGAATCTCGGGTTCCGCAAATCGATGGCCGAAGCCGAGATCGAGATCGTTGAAACCCGGGTGGGAGATCGCTACGTGATGGAGGCGCTCACTGAACGAGAAGGGCTACTGGGAGGGGAGCAATCCGGGCACATCATCTTCACGGATCACAGTCAGACCGGAGATGGGTTGCTCACCGCGGTGCAGCTCTTGAACGTTGTGGCGGGGACGGGTAAAGAGCTTCGAGAGCTTCGAGCCGAGGCCATCACCGAATACCCCCAGATTCTGTTCAATGTGCGCACCGATCGGATGGTCGATTTGTCATCTGCCGACTCGCTATGGGAAGAGGTTCGCGGTGTCGAGCATGAGCTCGGTGACGAGGGCCGCGTCCTGGTGAGATCCTCAGGAACCGAGCCCGTCGTCAGAATCATGGTCGAAGCCTCTTCCGAAATCGACGCGAGGATGTACGCTGAGCGTCTAGTAACTGCGACTGAGAAGTCGCTTGGAAAGGGGTAGAGCCAAGACAGAGTCTGTGCGACACGGGTTTGGGCGATCAGCCCACCAACCCACAATTGATTTGTAGCGCCTGACCTCGCCATCCCGGTGAGGCGACGAGGAGGAAGGTCATCGAAAGATTCGGCGGATACCTTCCCGGCCAGCCACGGTCGTCACATTTGAGAAGAAAGCCCGGGAGTGATCCCGACACAGAGACTCATATGAGGGGCTCCGGTTTCTGACCGGATGTCGTCGCACGCAGTCTGCTTGCTTCCGCCCGAAAGGAAAGCAGAGCACATGTGCGGAATAGTTGGATATGTCGGACCTCGACCAGTTGTCGACGTCCTGTTGCCGGGTCTTGCCCACCTCGAATATCGAGGATATGACTCAGCTGGAATCGCCCTGAACGTCGGGGGATCACTTGATGTGCTGAAGAGGGCAGGTCGTATCTCCGAGCTGGAGAATCTCGTAGAGGATGAAGGCCCGTTTGATGCGATCTCGGGGATTGGCCACACACGCTGGGCCACCCACGGTGCACCCAACACTCTCAACGCCCACCCCCATGCCGACCCGAGCGGGGAAGTGGTCATCGTCCACAATGGAATCGTCGAGAATTGGCTGGTGCTCAAGCGGAAGCTCGTCGAGGAGGGCCACGAGTTCGTCAGCGACACCGACACCGAAGTGCTTGCTCACATGTTGGCCGACCTACCCGACGTTCCATTGATGGAGGCCGTCCGTCAGGTGATGAACCGGGCAGACGGCGCACTGGCCCTTGCCGTGATGCGGCGATCGGAGCCGGATTTGATCGTTGGTGCGAGACGCGGGTCGCCACTCGTCGTCGGGCGGGGCGACAACGAGAACTTTCTCGCATCAGACATCCCCGCATTTCTCGAGCACACGCGTGAGATGGTCATTGTCGAAGATGACAGGGTCGTGGAGATCCAGGCCAACGTGATCAAGATGATCGATCTCGATGGCAACGAAATCGAGCCAGAGCACCGCAAGGTCGAGTGGGATCTCGAGGCGGCAGAAAAAGGCGGTTTCCCCACGTTCATGCTCAAAGAGATCTATGAGCAACCCCATGCCATCACAGACACCCTTGCCGGGCGAGTCACCGAAACCGGTCGCGTCGCGCTCAATGAGCTGGACATCGATGACAGGTTGCTGAGGACTGTCGACAAGGTCTTCGTCCTGGCGTGTGGGACTTCCTATCACGCCGCGATGATGGCGAAATACGCCATCGAGCGCTGGACTCGAATGCCAGTCGAGATCGACATCGCCAGTGAGTTTCGCTATCGAGACCCGGTCCTCGATGCCCGGTCGCTGGTGATTGGGATCAGCCAGTCCGGTGAGACCATCGACACCTTGGCAGCGATTCGATATGCGAAGGCACAGGGATCCACGGTGATCGGTGTCACCAACGTCGTCGAGTCGGCCATTGCTCGGGAATCGGATGCGGTTCTCTACACCAGAGCCGGCCCCGAGATTGGCGTGGCCGCCACGAAGACCTTCACAACCCAGCTGGTAGCCATGCAACTGCTTGGCCTCTACCTGGCCCAGGTGCGCGGTGCGCTCGACCCGGGTGCTGTCGAGTTGCTGGTCCGAGATCTGCTGCTGATTCCAGATCAGGTGGAGGAAGTTCTTGCTCAATCGGCCGAGATCGAAACGATGACTTCGCAATGGGGCGAAGTCGATGACTACTTCTTTCTTGGCCGATCGGGCGATTTTCCCGTTGCCATGGAGGCGGCCCTCAAACTCAAGGAAATTGCCTACGTCAGGGCGGAAGGATATGCCGCTGGAGAAATGAAACACGGCCCGATTGCCCTCATCGAGGAGGGGGTCATCGTGGTCGGCGTGGCGACAGACAGCCATGTTCGATCGAAGACGCTCTCGAACATTGAGGAGATGAAGGCGAGAGGGGCGACGATCGTCTTGGTGGCCGAGGAGGGTGACGATGTCGGCGACGTCGCCGACCACGTGATCAGGGTTCCATCGGGCCCTGACCTCCTTTGCACCGTGACTGCGATCGTCCCGCTTCAGCTTTTGTCATATCACGTGGCAAGGGCGCGTGGCCTCGACGTCGACAAGCCTCGAAATCTCGCAAAGACGGTGACTGTGGAATAGATCATCCAGGACTGCTTTTCTTCCCGAGCGCATTGGCAAATCGGGTTGGAATCGAGGTTTCCGGGTTCAGGGACGCGATCGCCCGTCCGACTTGGCTAGGTTCGGGACCACAGTCCCAATCGAAAGGAGCTTCATTGTCATTCTGGGACAATCTTTGGGAGCGGTTACAGACGTTCGGTGAAAACGTTATCGAGTGGTTGATTCTTCTCGTCGTTGCGCTGATCGTGATCGTGATCGGTCGCTGGGTCATCAGACTGATCCGGACATTCTTCGAGAAACTACTTGGCGCCGCATTTCTCGCTCCCCTCTGGGAGCGTTCCGGGGTGTCGAAAGCTCTCGCCGAAACGGACCAGACACCGGCCTCGCTCGTGGCGACGGTCATCTATGCCTACCTGATGGTGGCATTGTTCTCACTGGCGGCTTCGATCCTCAACATGACCACCATCGAGACTCTCCTCGAGCGTTTGCTTGCATGGATACCGGTCTTGATCCTGGCGGCCGTGATCGTGATCATCGCGGCAGCAGCGGGACACTGGACAGCGTCGCTCGTCCGGCCATTCGCCAATGAGCAGGGAATCCCCTGGCTCACGGTGGTCGTCCATGTGGCGGTAATCATCTTTGGTCTCCTGTTCGCAATGGACATCATGAATATCGACTTTGCTCAGGACATCGTCATGATTGTGCTTGCCTCCGGGACCGTTGCCCTGGCGATCGCCTTCGGTGTCGGTGGTATCGACGCAGCCAAGAAATGGTGGGCGAAGTACGGCTCGCCGAGTTCATCCGGCGGCGGCGGTGGCTCGGGTGGCACTAGCTCCAGCGGTGGTGGCACACCTCCGAGCAATATGTGATTTCCGCTCGCTGAATACCTACTAGTCACGGTGGCAGTCTCCTCAGAGACTGCCACCACGACTATGGAAACTCAGGAATGCAGTCTTAGGCTGTCGGTGCGTGAATTCGGAGCCCCTCCCATCCCCACCAAGAGCCATGCTTGTTGCGTCGTCCAATCGGAGGCGGGGCGCGGAAGTCTTCTCCGAGCGACTTGCAGTTGGTCTATCGGAGCACGGCTGGGTGGTGGACCTAATCAGCCTCACTGGTACCCGGGAATCCGCGAGGGCTCGTATCGAGCCGATTACCGATATGGCTCCCTCGTCGGCGAGCGGGTTCAAACGGCGAATCGCCGGGGCGCTGCGTCATCGGATCAGAGACTTCGATCCGGATGTTCTGGTTGCCAATGGAGGAGCGACGCTCAGATACTGCGTGGTTTCGACGCTCAGAACCTCGACCCCGATCCTTTACATCGCGATCGGTGAGCCCATCTATTGGATCCGCTCGTGGATGTCGAAGACTCTGAACCGGCTCCTGCTTCGACGGGTTCGGTTGATAGTGGCAGTGAGTCAACAGACGGCTGATCAATTGTCACAACTGGAACCACATGTCAGAGACAGGATCGAGGTAGTGGTTCCAGGAGTTTCCGCAGTCGACTGCCAAGGCCTCGGAGAGGAGCATGAGGGCCCGCTCCGTCTGCTTCAGATCGGCAGCCTTTCTCGGGAGAAGGACCCTGCAATGGCCATATCGGCGATTGAGCAGCTTCCGGATGTCCTTCTTCGGTTCGTTGGATCCGGCCCGCTTCGAGAAGACCTCGTTGGCCGAGTTCGGGCTGCGGGTCTCGTGGATCGAGTGGAGTTTGTCGGAGCCGTCGATGATGTCACCCCCCACCTGGTTTGGGCAGACGCGCTTCTGCTGACATCCCGGACCGAGGGTCTGCCAGGCGTGATCCTGGAGGCTGCGGCCGTCGCGGTCCCCACCGTCGCCGTTGACGTAGGTGGTGTATCTGAGGCGGTTGTGAGTGGACTCACCGGTGTGGTTGTCGAGCGGGAGACCAGAG
>JBAVIK010000381.1:0-5862 GCA_049686815.1 Acidimicrobiia bacterium
GCTCCCTTCGTTGCCTGCCGCCGCGACCATCGCCGCGCCTACGATCGCCCACGTGAGTCCGAGCGCGGTCAACAACGATGGGCTGAAGGCGGCCGCGAAGCATCGCGAGGAGAACGGCTGGAAGATCATCGAGGACTTTATGGGCTTGCTGGATCTGCCCAATGTCACCGGCCGGTTGGAGGATCTGCGCCCCAACGCCCTCAGGTTGGTCGAGCTCTTCGAGGAGAGGGGAGCCTCAATGGAGATAGTCGAGCTCCCAGGTGCAAGTCCGGTGGTGATCGGTCAGCTTCGCACAGGCGCGCCAACCGCCACCCTCGGGGTGTACGTTCACTACGACGGCCAGCCAGTTGACCCCGACAACTGGTCGACGGCTCCCTTCACGGCGACTCTTGCCTCTGCCGCCTGGCATGACGGGGGAGCACCGTTGGCCCTTCCGCAGGCCGGACAAACGATCGACAGCGAGTGGCGGATCTATGCCCGCGGCGCTTCAGACGACAAGACACCCTTCGCGGCTCTTTCGGCCGCACTGGATGCTCTGATGGAAGCATCCGTCTCCCGGATGGTGGATCTCGTCTTTCTCTTCGAAGGTGAAGAGGAATCTGGAAGCCCCAACCTCGCCCGGTACATGGAGCATCTCGCCGACCAGCTTGCGGCTGATGCCTGGCTTCTGTGCGACGGCCCGGTCCATCAGAGCCGCAGACCGCAGGTGGCCTTCGGTGTTCGAGGGTATTCAGGATTCGATTTGACCATCTATGGCCCGGAGCGGGAACTGCACTCCGGGCACTACGGGAATTGGGTACCCAATCCCGCCCTCGAGCTTGCGGCCTTCTTGGCAGGTTGCAAGGACGAAGCCGGGATGGTGACGATCAGCGGCTTCTACGACGACACCTGGCCGGTCAGCGAAGCCGACCTGAGAGCGATCGACGCCCTTCCGTCTATTGAATCCCAACTTCAACAAGAGCTCGGTTTTGGAGGGTCCGAAGTGCAGGACATCTCCTATCCGGAGCGACTGATGATTCCGAGCTTCAACCTTCGCGGTCTCCGATCGGCGGCAGTCGGAGCCGATGCCCGCAACGTCGTGCCCGCGGAAGCGACCGCCTCGGTCGACATGCGTCTCGCTGCAGGAGACGACCCCGATCGGATGATCGACCGCGTCGAGGGTCGTCTCGTTGAGCACGGCTACACCGTCCTCGACCGCGAGCCGACATCAGAGGAGCGTCGGTCGCATCGCCACCTCGCCAAACTCGAGCGTGGGGTGGGCTATCGAGCGGCCCGTATTCCGATGGAGTCCCCACTCGCTACCAAACTCCTCGAAGTCGCAGGCACCGCATCGGGCGAGAACGTGGTGGCACTACCCACATTTGGAGGCTCGATGCCTCTCTATCTGTTCGAAGATCTCCTTCAGGCCCCGGTGGCGATAGTTCCAATCGCAAACCACGACAACAATCAACACGCTCCAGACGAGAATGTTCGGATCGCCAATCTCTGGTACGGAGTGGATCTGTGGGCCACCTTGTTGACCTCTGACTTCTCCGGGGTGACCAACGCGTGACGGATACTCACCGGATGGCCGGGCATCGGGGATCACGTACCGTCCCGGTTCGTAATACGCTTCCGAAGTGCATTACGACCTGACCACCCTTCCCAACGGTCTCCGCGTCATCTCAGAGCAGATGCCGTCACTGCGGTCGGTGGCCATCGGTTGTTGGGTCGATACCGGCAGCCGAGACGAGAATTCAAACGAGTCGGGGATCTCCCATTTCCTCGAACATCTCCTCTTCAAAGGTTCGGAGAAGATCTCGGCGCGTGAGGTGTCTGAGACGTTCGACTCCATCGGAGCTGAATCCAATGCGTTCACCTCCAAGGAGACCACCTGCTATTGGACAAGGCTCCTTGACCAAGAAATGCCGACGGGTCTCGACATCCTCAGCGAGATCATTCAGCGCCCGGCATTCCGGCCTCATGAGATCGATGCGGAGCGTCACGTGGTGATCGAAGAGATCAACATGTACGAGGACGACCCCAACGACGTCGCCTTCGAGCGTTTCACGACGGCAGTCTTTGCCGACCACGATCTGGAAGACCCGGTCCTCGGGACCAGAGAGTCGATCCGAGCCGTCTCACGGGATGAGATCGAGGGCTACTGGAAGCGACGATACGGGGCAGGGTCGATGGTCGTGGCTGCAGCGGGTTCGGTGGACCATGAGAGTTTCGTGGAGATGATCGCGGAGCGTTTTGGTGATTGGTCGGGTGACGGAGTCGACCACGATCACAGTCCCGCCAACCCGGCCGCCCGGGTGCTCGTCACGCCCCGCGACACCGAGCAAGCCCACATCATCCTCGGTGGACATGGTCTCCACCGTTCTGACGAGAGACGTTGGGCATTCGAGATCTTGAATCACGTGATGGGCTCGGGGATGTCCTCACGTCTGTTTCGCGAGGTCCGGGAAGAACGGGGGCTCGCCTATGCGATATATGCCTTCAAGCTCTCATACGCCGACAACGGCGCCTGGGGTGTTTACGTCGGCACCACACCCAGCCAGACCGACACCGCGATGAACATCATCCGCGAAGAGCTTTCGAAAGTGGTCGAGGACGGGATCACCTCTGCGGAACTGGAACGGGCGAAAGGGTCGATGCGTGGCGGGTTGGCGTTGTCGATGGAAGACGCCAACAGCAGGATGGTGCGTCTTGGCAGAGACGAATTGGCCGGAATGCCTCACCTATCGGTTGGTGAGCGTCTCGACAAACTCGACTCGATCGACCTCGATCACGTCAAGGCCGTCGCCGGGGACCTGTACGGCTCGGAGACGAGAATGATCGGTGCGGTCGGTCCTTTCGAGGAATCCGACCTCACTCCCCACCTCTCCTCCTGATCGCAAACCTCAGGTAGTACCGACCGTATACGGTCGGAATCCGCTGATCTTCGCGCCAAAAGGCTCAGTTGTTGAGATCGAAAGTGAGTGCTTTCGGCTTTTCGCCGATGTTGACAACTCCGGCGAGGGCACCGTTTGTGTCTTCGATGACCAGCGCACCGCCAAGGTCATGGGTCCCGTCGCTGCTTTCCCAGCCAACCGCGCGATATGTGTTCACCGTCCCGCTGAGACTGGTCCACAGAATCGCCTGCTGACCTTGGATCAGGTTGATCACGTCGCCGGCGCCACCTATCGGCTCCAATTTCTCACCCGGGGCAGCAGCCTCGAAGGTGGCAAGGTTGGCCAGGGAGACGGCGACGAGGATTGCGACTCCCAGCCCACGCCCCAGGTGTCGAAGTGTTTTCACGCTTTGCATTCAATACTCACGCTATGTGGTCTCCGGGTATTTCATATGGCTATTTCCACGAATTGCGCGAGGACTAGTCCGTAGGCCAGAGCCAGGAGTATCAGAATCAAGGCCACTCCGAGAACGCCTCGATCATGTCTCTCGGCCCACCTCGCCGTGACAAAACCAAGCACCACCCAGAGGGTCACCTCGAGCGGCCAGGCCACCAGCACCCAGCCAAAGAACACTCCCATCGCCGCCGAAAGCGGCCCACCGGCGTAGAGAAGTGTGAGACCCGCCGTCTCACAGACACCAATGCAATCGGTCTGATTGGTGAGCGTGAGCCCCACGGCCATGAAGACGACGGCAAGACCGAGCAGGAACACCGTTGCGATGGCCGCATCGCGACATCCGGTTGTTTCCTGGTCTGCACTCACGGCGGGGATCGTACGACTGCCGCCACCGAATGAGAACGTTGGTTAACTTGGCGTCATGGATTTGGGTGAAGCACTTCTCGTATTGCACATCGCCGCGGCAGGAACCTGGCTCGGCGCCAACGTCATGCAGGCGGTGGTGCCCCCGATGATGGCGCGGCAAAGCGCCGAAGCGGCCGCCGGCTGGTATCGGACCGCCGCCGGTCTGAGCAAGAAGCTGTATATGCCAGCTGCCATCCTTTTGTTGATAACCGGGATCTGGATGGTGGTGAGAATCGATGCCTACAGCTTCGGGAGCCTTTTTGTCACCATCGGTTTCGTCATGATCGTCGTAGGGGCGATCCTGGGCATCGTGATCTTCGGACCCGGTTCGGAGGCGGCAGCCGACGCGGTCGAATCCGGTGACCCCGGAAGGATCAAAGCAGCGGCATCGAAGCTCGCAACATGGGGGACCGTCGACACCCTGCTGTTGCTGTTCACCATTACCGCGATGGTCATACGTTGGAGCTGATCACACTTACGATCTGAGTGTGGTCCGTATCCACCGGGTTCTACCGGTCCTTTTCTTTCTGCTGGTTGCCGGTTGCGCAAATGAGGAAGTAGGGGAGATTTCGACCACGAGTGGGGAGCCGTCCACCACCACGACTCTGCCCGTCGTCACCACCACGACGTTGCCACCAACCACGACGACCACCCTGCCACCACCAACCGAGCTCTTCGGGCATGTCGTCGGTCCCGGGGGCGAACCGGTGGTCGGGGCAACCCTTGAAATGGGCGACGTCGCGGCGGTGTCAGGAGAAGATGGATCCTTCCAGATCATCGTTCCGGCGCCGGGACGTCTCGAGGTTTCGAGACCCGGGTGGGAACCTGTGGAACTCGACGTCTCCCAAGACTCGGACCAGATCAAGGTGGAAATGGAGCCGTTCATCGTGCGGGGGCTCCGGGTGAGCGCCGAAGCTGCAGGCTCCGACTCCAAGTTCGATGAGCTGCTGGGATTGGCCGATGCGACGGCGGTCAACACCCTCGTGTTCGACACAAAGCAGGAGGGCGGCAAGGTCCTCTACGAGACATCGGTCAGCGCCGCCAACGAAATGGGCGCAGTCGACTCCTTTTATGACCCGGTGCGACGGGTGTCACAGAGCGATGAGCACGGCCTCTACACAATCACCCGAATAGTCGTTTTCGAGGACGGGTTCAGGGTCAAGGCCCATCCTGAGGAGAAGCTTATCGGGGGATGGGTCGACCCGGTCATCGAGTCTGCTTGGGTCTACAACATCGATCTGGCGAAGGAGGCCTGCGAGATCGGGTTTGACGAAATCCAGTTCGACTACGTGCGGTTCCCTGCCGGTCAAACCGCGAAAGTCAGCGGGCAACTCTCCCTCACTCAATCTGAGCGGGTGGCGTCAATCGAGGGATTTCTCGCCATGGCTCGTCAACAGCTCAACCCCTTGGGCTGTGCCGTCAGCGCCGCCGTGTTCGCCATCGTGGTTTCCGTCCCCGACGACCAGGGTTTGGGTCAGAAACCCGAAGAGCTGTCACGCCAGCTCGACGCGCTCAGCCCGATGGTCTACCCGAGCCATTACAGCCCGGGATGGCTGGGGTACACCGATCCCAACGGGTTTCCTTTCGAGGTGACCGCCGCCGCGATAGACGATGCGATGCCCCGTCTCCAGACGGGGACTCAACTGCGTCCCTACCTGCAGGCCTTCTGGTGGAGCAACAACCAAATCAGGGAGTCCATTGATGCGGCCGAGGATCGCGGTGTGGGATGGATTCTCTGGAACGTCAGGAGCAATTTCGATCTCGAAGCGCTGCCAACAGATGCCGAGGTGTCAGGCTGATCATTCAGCGCGTCCGGTCCTGACGTCTGGCGCACCCATCCGCGCCGCATCGGCAGTCCGGTCGTCTGGTTGCATCTGCGAGTCTCGTTCAGCTGTCACACGCGCCTGGTAGTGCTCGAGCTCTCTTCTACCGGTGGATTCGCTCCAACCGAGAAAGGTTGCGACCAGTTCTTTGGTTCCCGACGCTGCATCCAGACCACGATGTCGGGTTTCGATCGAAATCCGCGTTCTCCGGGCGAGGAAGTCGTCGAGGTGAAGGGCGCCTTCGTGTGTTGCCCCGTACAGAATCTCCGCCCTCAGATAGGGCGCGTCACCCACGATGGGAT
>JBAVIK010000382.1:0-18814 GCA_049686815.1 Acidimicrobiia bacterium
GTCCCGCCGATTTCCTCACCATGATCGAGATGTCGGAGCCCACAAGCGCCTAGTCCCGGCAGTGCCGGATGGTCGCCCTTGTTGCAGGCCATGGCGCGTTTGACGGGGGTTTGATGCCAGTTGTCGAAGCTTCAAAGTCTGCAATGGCGACAGACCCTGGTAACCCGACGCCACCTAGTTCGTTCTCGCCCTCGGGTTGAGTCGGCTTTTGCCGTGTTTTGGCATATGAGACGACTGCTGGTCGCGGATCTGCCACGCCATCGAGGAAGGCCGAGGGTGATAAGGCATTCCCGACCCAACACGACCTGTTTCCGCGGCGCTGACGAACCTCTAGCGGAGTAGGGGCAGCGTACATAGTGCCGGTTGTGGAGCGGTCACTTTCCACACCCGTTCGGGTTCGGCGAACCCTTTGATTGACACTTCGCCTCTCGCTCGAAGGTGAATCCTTTGCCCGTTGCGAGTCGTCGAACCGTGTCAGACACGATCACCTCTCCTGCATCTCCAAGGTCGCCGATTCGGCTGGCATGTGCGACGACGGTTCCGTGTATGTCTCCGTCTTCTTGAATGGGTTCACCTGCCGCCATACCGACCCGTATGTAGAGGGGACCGTCACCACAGGCGTCTTGGAGATCGAGAGCGAAGGTGATGGCCGATGAGTTCGAGCCGAATGAGACGAGGGACCCGTCACCGAGGTTCTTGACGACACGTCCTTCATGGTCAGCGGCGATGGATGCGACTTGTTGTTCGAGTTCACGAACTGCTGCACGTCCTGCCTCGTCGCCTACGGTTCTTACGTATTCGGTGGAGCCGACAATGTCGGTGAACACGACCGTGCGAAACCCGGAGGGGCCAGTCGCGAAGATGGCATTGTCCGAGTTGAGGAAGTTGTGGATAGCTTTGAGGGTCGCTTTCCGGTCGGTCCAATGCGGAGAAAAGCTTCGGTCGTCACCACCGTCCAACCCCACCAAATGTGAACCTTCAATCGTTGCAGCCAAGTGGCGAGCCGACGGATTCAAATCGGCGAGAGACTTGTTCCTATTGGCCAGAATGAGTGTCGGAATCGACACACTGGCCAAGAACTCTTCAGCGTCCCATTCCAACTGGCTGGTCGCCATCAAATGGCCCGGCGGTTGGGCTCGACTGAGTTCGAACAATCGAGGCACTTATTCCACCAGCCCCACCCTCTCCCACAAGTCGAACACCTGGCCGCCGACATGAGCCTCGACCGAGGCAACCCTGCCTGTATGCGAAGAATCAGACCAAACGGACCGGTCGCCAGACGCGACGATGCGCCGGCCAGGATCAGTTCGCTAACCGCCTGATGAGTTGCCGCACAGGCGACGGCGACTGGGCCCTGAACACTCACACCCATCAACACGAAACTCTCCAATTCCAGGGCTGAGGCGACAGCGGAAATGTCTAGGCCCATCTCTTGGATCGACATTCCTTGTTGGGCACCTGACTCTGTTGTCGCACCCCATCCCCGGTGGGTCACCCGATATGCCACGCCCGCGCGGATCGAAACCGGGTCACCCACCTCGCCAAAAAGATCACCAAACACCGCGACGCCATCGACGCCAACCTCGAACACGGCCTCAACCAAGGACTGATCGAATCGACCAACACCAAGATCCGACTCCTCACCCGCATCGCCTACGGATTCCACGGACCCCAATCCCTCATCGCCCTCGCCCTCCTCTCCCTAGGAGCCCATCCACCCCGACTACCAGGCCGAACATGACCCACGACTACGTCAGGAGAGCGACTTATGTGCTGGTGTGCATGGGTCTCCTTGCGGTGAAGGGTTCCAGGGTTCGGTGATGTTTGTTCGGGTAGGTTTGGCGACTCGGACTGTGAGGAGGTAGCGACCCATGATCCTGGTCGGAGTGCTGCTGTTGTCAGGTCTTGCACTGATGGCAGTGGAAGCTGTGGGCTATGTCCGTGGTGGCTATAACTCAGCGTTCTGGAAGCTTCCCCTCGATGAGAAGCTGGACCATGTGGCGGAGAATCGTTGGGAGTGGTGGTGGGTCTCGGTCTGGGGGCTGGTCGGACTCTTCTTCATGACCGGCGGTGTCTTCGGGGTTGGGTACCTTTTGGCCAATGCTGGTGAGCCGGTCCTCGCTTATGTCGCGATGGGTTGGTACACCGTTGCTGCGTTGGCCTGGATCTACGGTCTCATCGTTCAGGCCGCCTCCGTCTCTGAAGCTGCCCAGCAGCGGGCCCACACAGGCACAACCCCGTCATGGCTTCACCCATTCTGGAATGGCGCATTCGTCGCCGAGCTGGTGTGGATCACCGGCGCCAACCTGGCCTACGGATTGATCGGTGTTGCGATCCTCCAAACAGGTCTTGTCGCCGACTGGGCGGGTTGGGTTGCCCTCGGTGGAGTCCTCATCGCCGTTGTTGTTCTCATAGCAAGGGAAGGGTTCCCACAACTTGGCTACCTTCTACCAGCAGCCATCGGCATCGCCCTGCTTATCGAGTACCTCTGACGCTCTATACATGACGGCACATATGAGCGCCTCCGTTAGCTTGGGGGCTGGCGGGTCGGGGTTGTAGGTCGTTCAGCGCGCTTCGGGGACTGCCAACGAGCGCCACTGCTAGCTTGCTCGGATGGTCACTCAGGGCAGCGATGAAGGCGGAAACTCCAGGCCCTCGGGCCGCATGATCGGTGTTGGTATCGGCATCGTGGCCATCGTCGCTCTCATCGCTGGCTTGGCCGGTGGCGAAGCGGAGGTGGCGTCCACAACGACAATTCGGATCGCCTCAGACACCACGCTCGCACCGCCTGTGGCCTCCAACCAACTTGCACCCCTCGACTGTTGGGACCTCCTGAGTGCGAATGAGATGTTCTCTGCCCTTGGCGCCGACGAGAATCCCGAGATTGTCGATGGCGCTGACGGATTTTCTCAGGCCGAGGTATGCCGCCAGACGTTGGAGATCGGCGCGAACTATTTCGTCGAGATCTCCCCCGGTGGGCCTTCCGATTTCGCTCTGGGCACAACACTTTTAGGCGTCACTGGCCAGGAGGTGGCCGGGGTCGCGGACCGGGCGCTGTGGTTTGGCGGCGACGACGCTGAGGGATCAGGCGAGTACGGCGTCCTCGCCGTCAACCAACTGAGTGAGTACGGGCGGGTTTATGCGCGCATTTTCTTCGGGCGTCCCAACGTCGATCCGGACACTCAGCGCGAGCTTGCGGTGGGCCTAGCCGCCCTGGCGCTGCCCCGCTTCCCAGGCGTCGGAATCGACCAACCCATCGTCGAACCGGAGGTCTTCGTATTCCCTGAACTCCCAGCGCCCGACACCTCCGACATGAGCATGGACGAATTCCTGTTTGCTAAAGAAGCAGAAGGAGCCTGGTCTTTTGAAGAAGGTCTGATCTCAATGCTGAGCCTTCTAGCCAACGAGGCAACGGTTGACGAGGTGCTCGGCGACACCGAGTTGGCGGACACCAGCGGCTCCATGATCATGTTGCTCGCAGCCCGCTACCTCGAAACCGGCGAGGATCAGGCGGTCAAGGAGAGAATCACCCAGCTCGTCGATCAGCTCACATTCTCCGACGAAGAACTCGCCCAAGTCGGTGTTCAGACAGCACCTCATGATCTTCTCGTGTCGGTCATCCCGATCGCCGCCGAGGCACCAGGTGATGGTTGTGTTGGGACAGATGCGTTTGATTGCCTTCAACTGGTAGTGATGCCAGAGCGAGCGGGCGTGACCGGGTCCTACCTCTTGTATGTGCCCATCGATGAGAGTACAGACTGGACCCAGCAGTACATCGATGCCGTTACCCGGACCATCCTGGACTCGGCGGCGAAGTTCGAGCCTTTAGGCAAAATGCCCAACGATCTGAGGGTGTTCCTGCTTCCAGATGGAGGGCAGACTTACGCCTCTCAAGGCCCCGATGATTGCGGAATCTACGTCGGCGAGCGCGAAGCTAGCGACAGCCTTGGGAGCGGGATCCAGTTCCAGCAGAGAATCGCTCAGTACATGGCCCAATGCTTCTTGGCATCGGAGTTCTGGGACCTCGTCATCGCTTCTGATCCACAGTCGTGGTGGTTCAACGCACTAGCCGTTTACCTGAGCGGATATGTCTACCCGGAAGCCAACCTGGAGCACGTACAGCTTCCGTCAATCCTGGAACGCCTGGAACTGTCGACCGGCGTCTCCAGCAGATCAACCCTCAACTGGGCGTTCTTCGAGTATCTCCACTCCGAGATCGGCGTTCGGGGCAATCTCTCGCTGATCGAAGGGCTGACACCCGGCAACGATGGTTTTGATGACGTCGAGGGTCAGATCGACCTCGTGGAGACGCTTCACCTGTTCGAACTTGGCCTCACCGATGCCGATATCAAAGACCTCGACGGTCCTTTTTTGCCCTTCAGACCGCAGGCGTCGGAGTTCGTGGTGATCGCCCCTGTCAAGGCCACTCTGCAGGTCCCGGCATCAGGCGTGAGGCGGGTTCACATCAAGGTCACCGATGGCAAACAAGCGTGCTACTCCATCCAGCCCCGGGGTGACAATGCCTACTCTCTCCGTCCCGGTGCCCCTGGCGAGGATCTGGAATGGCCGGAGCTCCCCGAATTCCTTCAGGGCGAGATGACCCTCGTCGTCACCGCAGTGGAGGCAGGCACCGAACTTGACCTGATTATCCACGAAGTTGTGGAAGATGAGTCATGCGCTCAAGACGAAGAACTCCCACCCCCTGCTCCCCTCGACTGCGGACTTTGTCCACCATCTCAGTATTTTCACAATGAGTGACGCGACGCCATTGGCCGCCGGCCTGAAGCTCATATGAGTTCACTCGGGTTGAGTTGGCCCCACGACCAAGAATGCGACAGTCGTGACCGCAAGGAGTGCGAATCCCAAAAGCCCGAGGACGACATGCCCAAACGGCCCTTGGAACATGGCTAGGAGGACTATCAGGACTCCGGTCGCCAACCCGGTGGATGTCCACTTCCATCTGGGTCGTAGCCGGGTGGTGACCCTCGTGCGGTCTACGTTTGAACGGACTGCGACTGTTGTAGCCATAACCAACCTTTCTCTTGTCGATGAGGTGGGATCGGCGGACCTTCCCAAGAAGTGCAGGATCATCCGTCAAAGATCAGTGCGGACTAGTCATCGTCGACTGGCTGACGCCGATGGTCACCAAGGCCAGGTCCAGTCATCTCTTGCGGGTTGGGGATGGCTCCCAAGTCTTGACCCGAATGGTCCGATCTCCTGAAGATTCACACGCCGACGGGCGTAGCCATGAAATCAATTCAGTCCACACTCAGACACCAGGAGAAGTGCCCACATCCGTAGACCTCTTCCAGCCTGGTTGCTGGGATCGAGCGACTCATATGCGAGTCGTGCGGTCTTGTGGCGATCAAACTTCAGGACAACTCAGTAACAAAAGCCGGTGATCAGTCTCCCCGCCACGACGCAGACGCTCACTGCGCCCACTCACTTGGAGGGCACTAACGGTACTTATGTCCCCTGGTCAGGAGCGCATAATGAATCTCTTCTGTAGCGGGCCAGCGGTGGGTTTTCATCCTCGGTCCATCTGAGAGCGCAGAAATGTCCACGTTGGAGAGTTCAGCGCCCGACGATGCGGTATCGAGTTCGTTCCGACTGCAGGCAGTAGTTAGGCCCGCCAGGACAATAGATTCTATTGAACCGAGAAACGCCGTCGTCCTGTTCGCGATTTCAAGTGATCCGCCGACGACAACATGGCTGAATAGAAGCGCCACCCGGAATGGTCTTGATCTTGCGATGAGCGCCACCAACACAATGTCCCCTGATCTACCTACTGGACTTGTGACGTTCCTGATCACGGACATCGAAGGCTCGACAGAGATGCTCCAGTCTCTTGGCGACGCAGCATTTTCCGAAACCCTCGAGCGGCACAGCCAGATCTTGCGCCAAGCGTTTGGCAAAGAAGGCACGGTCGTTCATGTGACCGGTGACTCATTCTTCGCAGTCTTCACAGACGCGCTGGCGGCAATTGTCGCCGCCTCCGAAGTGCAGAAACGATTGGCAACCGAGAATTGGGGTGAGGCGAGGCAGGTGCGGGTGCGGCTCGGAGTCCATTCAGGGGAAGGACGCCTCGGCGGCGACGACTATGTCGGCCTCGACGTGCATCGTGCGGCACGAATCTCCTCGGCGGCGCGAGGAGGTCAAGTTCTGCTGTCCGAAGAAACGGCCCGCCGGGTCGCCGGCCGTCTTCCACCAGAATTCGGTCTTCGAGAGATGGGCCGTCATCGTCTGAAGGACCTGAGTCATCCCGAGGAGCTCTACCAGCTGATCATCGAAGGCTTGCCCAATGAGTTCGCCCCGATCTCATCGGTGGTCGATCGCGCCGGCAACCTCCCGTCCGTTGAGACCAGCTTTGTCGGAAGACAGGATCAAATCGACCAAGTCATCGACATGATCACCAGCCGTCGGCTGGTGACACTCACCGGACCTGGTGGCACCGGGAAGACCCGCCTCTCAATCGAAGTGGGCGCCCGACTGTCCGACGACCTCCCGTTCGGAACGTTTTTCGTTGACCTGGCGGAGGTCACCAGCGAGGACATGATCCCGAGGGCCATCCTCACGAGTTTGGACTTCCCGACGATATCCGGAGATCCCCGAACCGAACTGATCGCACATCTGTCCGACAAGGAACTCCTTCTCATCCTGGACAACTACGAGCAGATACTGCCCGAAGCGTCGCTGGTGGCTGAGCTGCTTACCTCGGCCCCGGGGCTGAAGATCGTCATCACGTCGCGCGCTCCGCTCCATCTGACGTTGGAACACGAGTACTCGGTGCCACCCATGCGATTCCCCGAGAAGGAGCTCGAGACGTTCGCCGAGATCGGATCCTACGAGTCGGTGGAGTTGTTCGTGCAGAGAGCCACCTCGGTGAACCCTTCCTTTCGATTCGATGCCTCCAACGCCGAAGAGATCGGCCAACTCATTCGAAGACTCGATGGGCTACCCCTCGCCATCGAGCTGGCGGCGTCGCGTGTCCGTCTCTTCACTCCCGCGGAAATACTCGATCGTCTCTCCAACCGGATCCTGGCCAATCCCGCGCCAGATGTGCCGGCTCGCCAGCAGACCATCACCAATGCCATCGCATGGAGCTATGAACTGTTGGACCCCACCGTTCAAACCTTCCTGGAGCAATTCTCGGTTTTTCGGGGAGGTGCTGGGCTAAACGAGGTCGAGCTCGTGTGCAATCCTGGCAACGACCTGCGTACGGAGGCTCTCGATGCGCTGTCCCAGCTGGTCGATCACAGCCTGATCGAAGCCAAGAGCATGCGCGATAGCACTCGCTACCAGATGCTCGTGGTCGTCCGAGAGTTTGCAGAGGGGCGCCTGGCGGACGGCGATAATGAGAAGCCAACCCGTGACAGGCATCTAGGCGTCTACGCCAACCTCGCAGCCCGTGCCGAACCCTTGCTCCTCACCAGCCATCAGGGGAAGTGGCTGGACATCTTGACACTCGAGCATGACAACCTGCGGACCGCCCACGACTGGGCGATTGCTTCGGGAGCGGTGGACGCGGCTCATGAGCTCGTCGGGAACTTGTGGCGGTTCTGGCAGCGCCGTGGTCACCTCACCGAGGCGGAGAGCCGAATCGAACAAACGTTGGCGATGGCTGGTTCAACTCCCATTCCGCGAGCAAGGGCCCTGGACGCCTGTGGTGGTGTTCGCTATTGGCGCGGGGATTGGGACGCGGCTAAGGATCCCTATCTGGCATCTCTACAACTGATGCGTGAGTACGGCGAACCGCTCGACATCGCGTACGCCCTCTACAACGCGTCATTCCCCGTGAATTCCGCCGGTGATCCGGATCTGGCCAGACGCTATCTCGAGGAGTCGCTCACCATTTTCCAGGAGAACGGTGACCAGTTGGGCGTCGGACGCGCCTACTGGGGCATGTGCGATTTGGCGTTCCTCGGCGGTGATCTAGCCGGATGCATAGCCCTAGCCCGAAAGGCCGAGTCCATATTCGAACGGCTGGACGCCCCATTCGATCTCGGTTGGTCACGCTTCATGATCGGTCATGCCTCTTACATCTCCGGAGATCCCGTGACTGCGCGCGAGGCGTTCGATACCGCCCTGCCTCTGTTCATCGACGCAGGCGACATCTCCGCCTTCGTTCTAGTGGTCTATTCGAAGGCGGGGATCCTGGAGGTCGAAGGCAACCCGGTGACCGCGGCCCGTCTCCTCGGTGCTCTCGAGGTCCTCGTCAAGCAGAGCGGTGCCGGAATCGGTGAGGTGGAGGCCAACCGATACGGCTCTCTCGTCCGACTAAGAGAGAGCACAGATCCAAAGATCCAGGAAGCGTTGTCCGGCGGTCGCCGTCTTTCCACCGAAGAAGTGGTCGAGCTGGCAATCTCGACGTGACGAAATGAGCATCCCATCAGGATTCCTGACATGAGCGGCCACTCTGCCGCCGAGAATGGTCATGACCATTCGTCTGCCGCACATTGCCTCGAGTTCGTTTCAGCGGCTACAGAGGCTCTGCACCTGGAACGACCGTCCGGAAGCGGTCGAGCACTCGCTTGTTCGAAGGTGTACCTTTCGTAAAGAGGAAGGAGAGCAAAACATGCCCGAACATCCCAATGTGGCCACGTACCGACGCGTGCACGAGAAGATCCAACGTGGTGACTTCGAGGCTGTTTTTGAAGCTCTGGACGACGAGGTCGTTTGGCATCAGATCGGTGCCGAGACCCTCCTCGGGAAGGAGGCGGTACGGCAGACCATGTCCGGAATGGAAGAGTTCGGAGCCGACGCCTTTGACATCGTCATCCACGATGTTGTCGGCAACGACGAGCACGTCGTTGGATTGGTGGAAGCCACGGTCAACTAGGCGATCGAAGCTTCACGTCTCTGTGAGGAGCGTCCCACCCGGTAGAGATATCCGGCCGGGTTGACCATTCCCGAAACCCGACTCCAGTGTTCCCAGCCGTAGAGGAGGGCAGCACCTGCAGCGTCACGGCCGGTCTCTTGACCGAAAACGGCTGTCAGGGCGATGCGGAGACGCGGTTCGACCAGTTCGACGAAAGTTTCGAACGCGACCCGATCCGAGTTGGCCTTCATCCTCTTCCCACGTGGTCCACACAAAGTAGAGCAGTCCGACAGTTGAACGCGCCACAAAGTTCTTGTGGCGCGAATTGGTCCTGGACTGCTCTGTCAAGAAAAGGGAGCAATTCGGAGTGCTCCCCTCAGTGATACGGGAAAGGATCAACTTTGCACGACCGGGTCAAACCCGGCCAGGCAGGCTGATAGGTCTCTTGGCGCTCGCAATGGCCCCGTCGGTCAGGTCAAATCACCAGCCGCACATGACGGCATCTGTTGTGGCGGGTGTTAGGCGTGAACCTTGTCCACGCAGACGGGGTAGGAGGCTCCGGGACCATCCGGAGCCTCCTAGTGGTTTCTTCGGGACTACCTCTGACGGGTTAGTTGTGGGGGTAGTGGTTGTCGAGGGCTAACCATCCACCTGAGTGGTAGTTCTTTCCGGTCTGTTTTTTGGTGAGTACGCAGGCGAACCCGTCGTCGTTCTTGTCGCAGAAGTCGAACGTTGCTTGCGCCGCCGCCCTTACTGGGTCAATAGGGACACCGTTGACGTCGGCGGGAGCGCCGAATTCATCGACCCACAATTGGGCAAGGTCATCAGCTGTCATTAGTTGCCATCCGCTGACCGAAGAGTTGCCGTGGCCTGACTGTCCGGGCTGACATCCTGTCTCAGGTATCTCTTCGGCAAGGGCTGCCGGACTGAAAGCCATTAGCAGCGCTCCAAACATCACCATCGTCGTGACGATGCTCGTGATTCTTATTCTCATTCGTGTTCTTCCTTTGGTTGTCTGAAGTCACTTACGTAGAACCGCTACGCGTGTTCGCTGACTGGGTAGATCTCGTCAGCAACGAGCCCGTGTGCTTCGCGATGAACCGTGTTTGCGTCCTCGGCTTTGTCGGCTTCGACAAGACAGAAAATCTTCCCGGCCTCTTCGTCTACCCAATACCTGAGGTAGTTCACCCCGTACTTCTGTTGGGTTTCGAGATCTGCTTTGTGCGCTCCGGCGACATCCTCAGCGGAAACCCCGCCCTCAATGTTGTGGACGTCCATGAACAGTGACATCTGCACCACCTCTTCTTCCTTTGGCGAGAGGCGTCTGGCCTCCCTGTTGTGTAAGGATGAGAAGACCATCTGTGCGTTTGATGGAGCGTTTGACGGGTCAGCTTTGTTGAGGAGGTGGGGTTGGGCCTGGAAATCAACCTGGTAGGAGAGCCAGGCGTGCACCAAGTCGGAACGGAGCCGTACCGGCCGCGAAGCCGGAAGACGTGGGCGCTTCTGTGCTATCTGGTCCTGTCGGAGAGGCCTCCGTCTCGCAGCCGTGTCAGTTCTCTGCTTTTTAGTGAGGCCGATGACCCTCTTCGTGCTCTGAGATGGAGTCTTACCGAGCTTCGGCGTCTGCTCGGGCCGGATACTCAGTTGAGTGGAGACCCCTTGGTGTTGGTACTTCCCGCGACTGTTGTTGTCGACGTTCGGTTGATCAAAGCCGGTGGTTGGCAGGAAGCGGTTGGGCTCCCAGGGCTCGGCAGGGAGCTCTTGGAAGGTTTTGAGGTTTTGGGTTCTCCCGAATTCGAATCGTGGCTCTTGGCGCAGCGCCGAAATATCGCCGGGTCCACCGAAGATGTACTACGTGAAGCCGCCCTTGCCTTGCTGGGCCGAGGGGAAACCGACAAGGCACTCGGGTTGGCCGTGTCGCTGGTGGGAATGAATCCGTATGTTGAGAATCATCAGGCTCTGTTGATCAGGGCGTACTTGATGTCAGGTGACGTTGTGGCCGCTGAACGTCAGCTACAGGCATGCACCGAGCTATTCGTAAGAGAGTTGGGATCGCCGCCTGGTCCGACGGTGCGTACCGCATTCTTGGCTCGCACTGATGTAACACCTCGAGGAACCGATGTGGCCGCGGTTGAGGCGATCATCGAGGCGGGGACGGCAACCATGGCGGCGGGCGCTCCCGAGGCGGGGGTCATGTCACTGCGATCTGGTGTTGCTTTGGCCGATTCTCTCGCCGGTGCCCACCTGCGAGCGTCATCTCGTTTGGCGCTTGCCAACGCTCTCGTTCATGCCGTAAGAGGTGAGGATGAGGAAGGAGCGGTGGTTCTTCACGAAGTCGCCAGATTGGCCTTGGAAGCGGACGACGATGAACTGGACGCAAGAGCCAGAGTCGAGTTGGGATATATCGACATGCTTGCGGCTCGATACGACAGGTCAGAAAAGTGGCTAGCTCTTGACATGTTGCACACGTCAGACCCTGCGATCCTTGCCAAGGCCCACAGCTACCTGGGCTGTGTTCAAAGTGACAGAGCTCATTACGAATCTGCCCGAGTAACCCTGAACGCTGCGGTCGAGTATTCCCGGATGGCGGGCGACCGTCGCCAAGAGGCGTACGCCACCTCATTGTCGGGGAGACTCGAGTTGCTCCTGGGGAATCTGGATTCAGCCACCCGCATGCTGAACGAATCCATCGAGCTAGGCCAGAGCGACGCCTGGCTCGCGTTTCTTCCGTGGCCGCAGGCGCTCCTCGGCGAAGTCCAACTGGAGCGCGGCGACCTCCATTCAGCTTCGCGGATCCTCGAACAGGCATTTGCTCGCGCATGTCAGATCGGTGATCCGTGCTGGGAAGGCGTGTCAGGTCGAGGCCTCGCTCTCCTCGCTGAGGCCAGGGGAGACACGAAGGATGCGTTTGTCATTCTCCAAGACGCAGCGGATCGATGCAGCCGTCTTTCTGACACCTATATCTGGGCCGAGGCGTACATCCTTGACACCCAATGCTCACTTGGATTGGTCCACGGCCATCAGGAAACTGCAGAATGGATCACGAAGCTCTACGCCCTGGTCACGAGAACAGGAATGCGAGAACTCCAGGTAAGAGCCATGATTCACCGCACCACAATCGGAACCAGCGACGAGCACGATGCGGCGGTCAACCTCGCCGACCATATTGCTAACCCGCGGCTTCTAGCCATGACAGCTAGACCATGAGCGTCGAACGAAGGATGACTATCGACGTTTCTTCGCCTCGCCAACTCGACTCCGACACCGGCACATAACAGCACGTATGTCCCCTCGGGTTGAGCCGGACTGGGTGCCATCTCCCTAGACCTCAAAGGCCTCCCAGCGACTCACAACGCCTACCCCATCACGTGCACATAACGCCTGTGATTCACACCACCTATGTGCGCGTCGTCAGCGGTTTGGCCCTCGTTTGACGCGAATCGCTCAACCCCCGAAATCCCCAACAACCACTGACCTCTCCGCTCCAACACGACCTGTTCTCGGAGTAGGGGCAGCGCACATCATGCCAGTTATCGCGCGGGGGCTAGAGGCCGGTCTTCAGCTTCTTGTGGTATCTCAGGATTCCTGATTGAGGTGATCGCAATCCCCAGGATGACCCATCCCAAACCGAGCGCGCCAAACCAGACTGCGTCACTCGGGTCCCACACATCGCGGGCTAGCGCGTGGAACCCGTAGGGGATGACTGCGGTTGCAAAGATCGCGTATGGAAGCCACTTCGCCCATCCCGGGTATACGGTCGATCCGGTGACGCCGATACCGAACACGAGGAAGGCCACTGGCAGCAGAAAGAGGCCGACCGTGTAGGTAAGAAGGAACGCAAGGAACATGTCCGGAATGAGATCCAACCCAAAGCCCACACCCAGAACGAGCGAGCAACCACCAACACTCCTCAGCCCGATTCTCCCGATTCGGCTCTCGAGGTTCGACGCCGAGGTCCAACATCCCCAGCCAATCGCTAGCCCGGCTACCAGCGCCAGAATCGGGAAGCTGGTTGGCAGATCGTCCTGTGACGAGTCGTACGCCAACTCCAAGATCAGGATACCCGCTAGCCAAGCGACGCCCCCCAACGACACTGCCCATCCCCGTACTCTCATAGACAACGCGGAACCAATCCCGCCAGACCCAGAATCCATCCAACCAGGTCAAGTCCATCCGAACGACCCTGAGACACTGCCAGACCTCCTTTATTCGAATGTCGCCACCAGGCAGCCAATGTGTACATCGGGACAGACGAACCAAATTCAGAAACCGGTGTCACAGAAGCGCACATAACGCGCTCCTATGCATGCCAAGTAGCTTGATCGTATGCCTGATCCCTTTGTCTACATGTGGGCCTACCGGGTATTGCCTGAGTGTTTTGACGAGTTCCAAGAAATCTATGGACCGGAAGGATCATGGGTTGAACTGTTTCGTCGAGCACCTGGCTATTTGGACACCCAACTACTTCAAGATCGAAACGAATCGAATCGGTTCGTCACGATCGACCGCTGGGAATCGGAGGAAGCGTTCGTTAGCTTCCGTACCAAACTTGCTCGGGAGTTCGACGATCTCGATCGCATGGGCGAGCGGCTGACAATGGACGAGACCGCTCTCGGCGAGTTCCGTCCCATGGACGGCACATAACGGCACATATGTTGGGCATCTGGCTATTTCCAGAATGCTCTGGGACTACTGGTTGAGCTCGACCTCTTCGGTGCAACTGAGTCTGAGGGCGGGCTCATAGCCAATGTCACCCTCACTGAGGATCCTCAGGGAGATACCTTCGACCTTGCCGTTACTACCAACGGTCACCTCCACACCCTCGGCGATGACGCCGTTTCTGTCCAGGCAATCTGCGAAGGTCTCAGATGCCTTCTCATTGTCGGGCGTCGTGCTGCACGAGACCACCGGCACGATCATCACAAGGGAAGCTAGATAGGTCAGCAGGCGTAGCCGTTTCCCCCTCATGACTGGCAAGGCTACACCCATGCAAGCGACGCAGTATTGCTGCGCGGACCCGTTGATACTCCGACCGACGGCGAAGATCCCTTGGGCGGCCACGGTCTGCGAGTCGATCCATGACCGTTGTCGGGTCAGCAACCAGAACCTCCACATCGTCGATCTTCAGTAGAGCAGCACGAGGAGCTAGCGCGTTGTTGTAGTCGACAAGGCCAGGGGTCCTGCTGAGGGGTCAACTGGCGCGTTGGCGACATTCTGTGTCAGGACAGAACGACTCAATACGAAGGCCGCAAGGCCTCGAAGCCAGACTTCACGGAGCGTTGCGCCAGTTGATGGAATCGATGACCGGTTGGGCCTGGCTTACCATCGAGTCGAAGTGCCCCCAGTAGACCAGCCGGAGCATCTCCTGATCGATGCGGCTCAGCTCGGAGGCAGCGGACAGGACCTCGCCGATCTCAACCCGGGCAATCACGCGATTGGTAGTGGGAGGCGCGTGATCGGTGCCGATCGACTCGAGGCCCATTCTTCAACCGGCAAGAGCTTCTAGAGCAACTACCAGATTGATTCGCTGGCCACTGCCGACACGATAAGTTGGCAGCGTGGCCAAGATCGACAGACGAGTCGTGGTGATAGCCAACAGGCTCCCGATTGCCTTTAACCAAGAGACCGAAAGTTGGGAAACGAGCCCTGGGGGGCTGGTCTCTGCCCTCACTCCGATCCTGCAGAGAACTCGAGGCAGCTGGGTGGGATGGAGCGGCCTCCCCGACAGGGAATTCCAGCCCTTCGGCCATGACGGCATCAACCAGGTCCCGATTGCGCTCACCTCTGCCGAGTACGACGAATTCTACGTCGGTTTCTGCAACGGCACTCTCTGGCCCCTCTTCCACGACTCGGTTCGCCCACCTCAGTTCCATCGGCACTGGTGGAGACCCTATGTCGAGGTCAACCAGAAGTTCGCGGAGGTTGCCGCAAAGACAGTCGGACCCGATGACGTGGCTTGGATCCAGGACTATCAGCTGCAACTGGTCCCGCAGATGATCAGGTCGATGGCCGAGGTTCACCGAATCGGGTTCTATCTTCATATCCCCTTTCCGCCGGTGGAGCTGTTTTCCACCTTGCCTTGGCGCCGACAGGTGCTCGAGGGTCTTCTTGGTGCCGATGTTTTGGCGTTCCAATCTCGCTCGAGCCGGGTCAATTTCGCGGTCGCGGCGCGGCGGTACACGGACGCAACGGGGTCCTCGTTGAAACTCGACTGGCAGGGGAGACATGTAACCCTTCAGGTTGCCCCGATCGGGATCAACACGACTCTGTTCGGCGAACTGGCAATGTCAGAGGAGACGGCCAATAAGGCGAGCGAGATCCGTTCCCAGCTAGATGACCCCGAAGTGGTGGTGCTCGGTGTCGACCGTCTCGATTACACCAAAGGGATCGACCTTCGAATGAGGGGACTGCAGACTCTGCTCACACGACGGCCCGAACTGGTGGGAAAAGTAGTATTCGTCCAGATCGCTGTGCCGAGTCGCGAGGACGTGGCCGAGTATCGGCGGATAAGAGCCGACATTGAGGGTCTGGTTGGGCGGATCAACGGCGATTTCGCCGAAGTCGGCCGCCCCCCGATCCACTATCTCTACCGGAGTGTTTCTACCCAGCGGCTTGTCGCCTACTACCGGGCTGCCGACGTGATGCTGGTGACTCCACTGCGAGATGGGATGAACCTGGTTGCCAAGGAGTACGTGGCCACGCGATTCGACGACACCGGGGCCTTGGTGCTGTCCGAATTCGCCGGCGCTGCTGAGCAACTCCATGAGGCGTACCTGGTGAACCCATATGATGTCGACGCCCTTGCTGAAATCCTCGGAGAGGCCATCGCGACTGCTTCGGTCAAGGGAAACAGGCGGATGAAGGCTCTTCGCTCATCCGTCGCAGCGAACGACGTGTTCTGGTGGGCGCGGAAATGTCTTGGGGCTCTGGGTCTTTGAATCTCCGATCCGTCTTGGCCGAAGCAATGTCGAAATCGCCGGTGCTGTTGGGTGTCGACTTCGACGGAACCATCGCGGCCATAGTCGAGCGTCCGGAACAGGCACGCCCCGACCCAGCCGCAGTCAGAGCCCTGGCTTCTCTGGCAGCAAGGCCCACCGTCGACGTCGTCGTCATCTCGGGACGAGCGCTACCAAACCTCAAAGAACGTCTCGGGCACGTTCCTGGAGCCGTGTTGATCGGCGAACACGGCAACGACACAGGCCAGCATCACCAATCGGACGCCAGATTGGAGGACGCCAAATCCTTCTTGGGGAGTCTGGGTCGGAGATTTGATACCACGGTTGAGATCAAGTCGCGCTCGGCAACCTTTCACACCCGGACCCTGGACCGTCCCAGCGCTGCCGAGGTTGGTCGGCTGATCAGGGAATGGGCCACCCATCACTCTGCAACCCTGCTCGAGGGCAAGGAGGTCTTCGAGCTTACGGTCGCCACAAAGAACAAAGGGGACGCCATCGCCGAAATGAGCGATCGATATGGCGCCGTCGTGTACTTCGGCGATGACGCCACCGACGAATCGGTGTTCAGGGTGCTCAGAAGCCACGACGTGGGTATCAAAGTGGGGGACGGTGAGACGGCGGCGCGGTATCGGGTCGGAGACGTTCCCGAGGTGGTTGCACTCCTCGAGGTCATGGCCCGGACGCACTCTGAGGATTAGGACGCCCAGGCGCCGGCGACCGGGTTCCCCCTACGCTGTCGAAATGGCCGCACATCTCGTAACTGGTGACAGGCTGCCTTCGTTGTACGGGACCGACTTTGGGGGCAATGAAGTCGATATCACGGCGTTGGCGGCGGGGAGGTGGGCGGTTGTCCTCTTCTATCGCGGTGACTGGTGACCGTACTGCCGTCAACAGTTGGTTGACTTTGCCGGTCACGCTGGCCCGTTGAAGGAACTCGGTGTGCGTGTCGCAGCAGCATCGGTCGATCCCATCGACAGTGTTCGCCGCCTGAAAGAAGGCTTGCGTGTCGGCTTCCCGATGTATGCCGAGGTCGACCCAACCGCTGTGTCTGAGGCCACCGGGGCACACATACACACCGGGGACAAGACGTACCTTCACGCGACGGGGTTCCTCGTCAACCCCGAGGGGACCGTCATCAACGCGGTCTACTCCACGGGTCCCATCGGCCGGTTCACGGCATCTGAGATCCTCCGCAAGGTTCGCTTCGAGTTGGACAAGGCGAGTCAGGTGCAGTGAGCGGCCAGCTTCGTTGCTTGCGCACGATCTCCTGATTGGTCAAGCCATACCCCTCCTTGCGGCATGACTCTCAGGATCCTTCTCCGGGAAGGCGAAGCTACCCCTCGTCATCACCGACCAGCACGAACGGCCCTGTCAACCTTGCCTGCCGAGGACGACTGACACAGACTCGTTCGGATAGCACCCAGCTGGTGTCTCTGATAGGTTCTCGGTCCGCGTAGGACTTGGGGGATTGTTGTGCATCGAATGAGACTTGTAACCGTTGCGGTGTTTGCCGTGTTGGCGTTGGTTGTATCGGCGTGTGGAGGAGGGGGCGGCGATGACTCAGGTCTGGGAGATGATGTCTTTGGCGGAATCGGCGATGCCGCTGGGGAGAATCAGGACAGTGACGGTGGTGGGGGCGTCCCAGGTGCCGGTGAAGCGGGTCCGGTGACCGGTACCGCAGATCCGACCACGGCCTGGGTTGAAGTGGAAGGCCAACGATTCGAGTTCGAAGTGCCCGGCTCGGTCCACCATCAGTGCATCATCGGCGAGGAACGAGTGACGATCAACTATCAGGAAACCGAAACCGGCAGCCTCCTGATCCAAGGCCAGAACCTGGGCGACGGTTGGTTGCTCAGCCTGACAGTCGCAGCAGGTGGTTCAAACGTCAGCTACGGGGGCTCACTTCCCGGCGATGGCTCCCTCGGCATCGACGGGAGTTCACTGAGTTATGAGGGCCCGGCCGACCGGGTGGAAGACTACGACATCGTGAACGCCACGGAGGTCGACATCAGCCTGGCAGTCAACTGCACACCACCAGGAGACGGAATCACGGCAACGGTCGGCGGGACTGAGTACCAAGTTCAGTTCAGCGGCAGCGTTAGATGTGAGATCACCGACGAGATGATCGAAGTGGCTATCGGCGACGCACGTGCTCAAGGAGGCGCGCTCGATGCCGAACTGCAAATGGGTGCCATACGTGACGGCGACGGAGAATGGTTTGGCAGCGCGACGGTCCGCACGGCAGACGGCACCAGTTACACGTCGGAGATGTCCGCAGAAGGAGACCTGCCCACGGTGGACGGTTTGACGATTAGCTATGAAGGGACGTTCAGCTCCGACGCAGGTGATGTCGATGGGTCGGTGAGCTTCAGCTGCCCCTAAGACCTCATCGGACAGCTGCGCTAGTCGGTTGGTTCGCAGCCTGGTGTGAAGCTAGTCGGCGCGGCGGGAGAGATTGGATCGCGTGAGCGTTCTCGCTCGGCGTCGATCAGCTGTCGGAGCCGCTGATGATCTCATGGGCCGGTTTGCCTTTGACGAGGTTGAAGACGCCATCGGGCAGGACGAGCGAGGATGATGTCGCCAACTAGACCGACTTGTGTTCTTCGGATCTGATCTCCGCTTGTAACAACCGTTCTGTGTGGTCCGCCGCTGTGTAGGGCTAGGGAGAACCTTGGCCTCCCTCGGACGAGAGCCTTCGGATGGTTTCGTCGATCCGGCTGACGCGGGTAGCGGGCCGCTTGGCCGACTGAATCCACCAGAGATACTGCTTCTTGGCCGAGTTGGCCAGCGCTTCATATGCGGCCTCAGCGTCGGGGACCGCCTGGAGGGCGGTCCTCAGGTCAGGGGGGACGATGAGGGCATCGACGTCGTCGAGTTGAGACCACGAGCCGTCGGCTTTGGCCTGGTCGATGGCTGCCTGACCGCGCTCGGCCATGTGTCCGGAGGCAATCAGCCGAGCGACCCTTTCCTTATTGAGTGCCGACCACAACCCGCCGCTTCGACGAGGAGAGAACCACTGCATCAGCCGGTCACCGTCGAC
>JBAVIK010000383.1:0-1747 GCA_049686815.1 Acidimicrobiia bacterium
CCTCCCTGGGCACGTTGTTCGACTGGAGGCCCGCTCGGCCAACACCGAGGGAACCGGGGAAATCACCCTCCGCTCACTGCTCCGGTCTGCACTGAGGTTGCGTCCCGATCGCATCATCCTTGGTGAAGTTCGCGGCCCCGAGGCCCTCGACCTGATCACAGCCCTCAACACGGGTCATCGCGGGTCGATGACCACGGTTCACGCCAATTCTCCGCTCGAAGCCATGTGGAGGCTCGAAACGCTGGCTCTGTCCGCGGGACATCCTTCGGAAACAGCAATCACCCGTCAGCTCTACGCAGCCGTAGATCTGGTGGTTCAGATCGAGCGCACCTCGACAGGTCGCCGGGTGGTTGCGATCGAGCAAGTTCAGGATCAGGAAAGCGACACGTGGAGTTGATCCTCGTTGCCGTGTTGTTGTTGACTGGTCTCGACTGGAGGCGGATCGTCCTCCTGTTCGTTGTGCTGTTCGCTCCTCTTTTGATTGCTGCGTTGCTCGTCCCAATGGTTTGGAGACGGTGGCGGGTTACAGACGACACCCCGGCGTTGTTCTGCGAGGCCCTGGCCGCGGATCTCCGCTCAGGTGCGTCCCTGAGAGTCGCCATCCTTTCAGCTGCCTCCTCGATCGACGGAAAACTGTCGGCGGACCTCGTTCCCTTCTCCTCTCCCGTTGACATGGCCCCTGTGATTGCACAGGAACTCGAGTCGATCGGCCCCGAGCTCGAGGCAACGATCAACTCGGTCGCTGCCAGCGGGCCGCGGGCGGCCGACCTGTTTGACGAGATCGGAGGTCTGGCGATCGCCAACGCTGAGATAGAACGTGAGATAAAGGTCGCCACGGCTCCGGCGAAGGCCACGGCGTTCGTGTTTGTCTCCGCTCCCATTCTCTACGTGGGCGCTCAGCTCGGTTCAGGCGGGTTTGCCGCCCTCACGGCAAATCCTCATCAGAGATGGCCGGCGCTGATCGGCTTGGTCTTGTTCATACTCGGCTTGCTGGCGGCCGGGACGCTCTTGCGGAGAGCCGTGTGACCACCCACGTCATCGTGTCCTCGCTGGGGCTGGCAATCGGTGGTCCGATCGGTGGGCTGATCGGCTGGTTTCTGGTGTGGGCGGTGTCCCGGGTCCGACGACCGTCGCTGTCGCCCGAGCCGCATCGCCTGGTTCTATTGCTCACCCTCGTTGAGCTTCGGTCGGGTCGGTCGGTTTTGGCAGCGCTGCAAAAGGTCGCTGAATCGTTGCCGTCCCATCGATCTCTGCAAAGAGTGGCAAGGGTGGCGACGGTGAGTGGTCTCACGAGTTCGATCACCCACGCTGGTCCGAACCTGCAGCCTTTGATCGCTCAATTGGCCAGGGCGCAGCGTTCGGGAGCGTCGCTCTCCGACACTGTCCGTCACTTGCTCGACAAGGATCTGGCCGAGGAAAAGGCCCGCCGGCTGGCGTCAGCTCGATCTCTTCCAGTGAAGTTGATGGTTCCGGTCGCCCTGCTGATGCTGCCCGGTCTTGTCTTGATGCTGTATGCCCCCTCGCTGGTGAGACTCTTCACCGAGATCACCGGAACCTGGAAATGACCTCTGCACTTCTCCCCGCGCCGGTCGGTTGCCGGTTTGAAAGGAGTGTCTATGACACGAATATGGAGTCGGGTGCTGGTGGTGGGTGAGCGGGGTCAGGGAACGGTGGAATATTTCCTCGTCATCCTGGCAGCGACGGCGTTGGCGATCGTCGCCCTCAAATGGTTGCAGTCGGGTAGTGG
>JBAVIK010000384.1:0-3171 GCA_049686815.1 Acidimicrobiia bacterium
CCTTGTAGGAGATGGCCTGGCCGTACCAACCCAAGTAGCGGGTCACTTCGGATTCGGACATGTCCAGCGGTTGGCGGGCCACCTTCGTCATGTAGTCCACCCCGTGTTGGTAGTCCCAGACGTCTCCCGGATAGAGAGGTGCGTGATCGGGGATGGTCAACTCCAGCTGGCATCCGATATCCAGAACAACACGTACCGAGCGGAACAACTGACTCGACAGCAGCCCAAGACGGTATTCGGGCTTTTCGAAGTAGCCGAGCTCATCCATGAGCCTCTCGGCATACAGTGCCCAGCCCTCGCCAGCACCCGAGTACCAAATCACCGTCCGCTGGAATCGTGAGAGGTTCTCCTTCTGGAGGACAGCGGTCCCGACCTGGAGGTGGTGACCGGGGAAACCTTCGTGATATGCCGTTGAGACTTCGTCCCAATAGGGAAGACGCTCTCGCTCACCGGGGGCGTACCAAATCGAGCCGGCGCGCGAGAAGTCCTCGTTGGGCCCTACGTACCAAGCCCCGAGACTTCCACCGGGAGGAGCCATGTTGACCGACACCGTCTTGATCTCGTCTGGGACATCGAAGTGCTCGCCTGAAAGCTGGGCGACGGCCTGTTCCTGAACACGGGAGATGAACTCAACGAAATCTTCCCGCGTCGCCGCGCTTCTGGTGGGATCGGTGTTGAGCAGATCGATCACCTCATAGACGCTTAGTGATGGATCGATCTCGGCGGCCGTGGCCACCATCTCTTCTCGAATGCGATGGACCTCGGACCAACCCCAGTTGTATGTCTCCAACGGATCTATGGCCATGCCGAGGAACCGGTCTGCCTCGGCGACGTAGCGCTCCTCCCCCACGGCGTCCGAATCTGCCGCTGCGGGCAGATAGTCATCACGCAGCCAACCCGCGAAGCTCCCGAACCCCATGCGCGCCACGTCAACAGCCCGTTCCACCGTTGTTGTGTCTGCTCCGACGGCCGCGGCTTGACCGATGAGCTCGATGAACCTCGAATCATCTGACGCCGTCTCGTCGGACTGTTGGATGATCGACTCGACTTGTCGACGGGCCACGACGCTCTTCGAGGCGAGCCCGACGCCGAGCGTTTGCTGATACCCGGAGAGGGCAGCTGGGAGACCGGCCAGACGTTCGGAGATGATGGCGAGATCCTCTGGCGTGTTCCGGGGCATTACGTCGAAAGTGTCACGCAGTCGCTGGAAGGGGCTGAAGGAATGGTTGAGATCGCGACACCATTTGTCATCGCGGAACTCGGCGATCTCCTCGTCCAACCACCCCTGTAGCACTTTCGCTGCGAAGGAATCCCGTGAGGAAGAGTCGGGTGACCTGCGGAGCTCCTCTCTGGTGCGCTGGTAGAGGTCGTTGCGTGCCGCGTACCCGTCGGGGCTGAAATCGGTGTTGGAATCATCCCGTCCGGGTATTCCGGCTTGGGTAGCGTCCGAGGGAGACAGGTCAGCCCATTCCTCGGTGAATCGCTCAGAAATCTCCATTGGTGTGGTCATGTTGTCGAGGGTAAACCTCAGCTGAACCGAATACGCTCAAAGCCAGTGGATGAACTGATCGAAGTCAGAGAGGACGAGCGATTCGACATCGAGCGTCTGGTCACATGGGCGGCCGACCATCCCCAGATGCCAGCCGGGACGCCCTCGGTCCTCCAGTTTGGCGGTGGCAAGGCCAACCTGACCTATCTTCTCCGGTATTCCGACGGGACCGATCTCGTCCTGCGGCGACCACCTCTGGGTCCGGTCGCTGCCTCTTCCCACGACATGGGTCGTGAATACCGGGTCTTGTCCAACCTCTGGAAATCGTTCGACAAGGCGGCCCGGGCGCTTGCCTTCTGTGACGACAGCTCGGTCATCGGCGCACCGTTCTTTCTCATGGAGCGAAAGGACGGTGTGGTGGTTCGAAAGCAAGTCCCCGAAGGCTTTGGAGGGGGTGCTGACCCTGAATCGAATCGCAAGCTCTCGGAGGTGGTAATCGAGACACTCGCCGAGTTTCACCGGGTCGAACCGGCCCGATGTGACCTGGGGGATCTCGGACATCCCGAAGGGTTTCTCCGCCGTCAGGTCGATGGCTGGACAGGACGATGGGACGCTGCCAGACACGAAGACAATCCTCTGGCGGAGGAGCTTGCGGATTGGCTTGCGAAGGAGTTGCCCGAGTCCCCCCCACCGACGCTGCTCCACAACGACTGGCGTCTCGACAACATGGCGATCGACCCGAGCGATCCCGGAATATGCACCGCCGTCTACGACTGGGACATGGCGACCCGTGGTGATCCGTTAGCCGACCTCGGCACACTGATGGGCTCGTGGTTTGATCCCGGCGAAGCACCGGAAAGTCTGGGAATGATGCCCACCACCGTGGCCGGATGGTTGGATCGCCGGTCGGCGGTTCGAATGTACGGGGAACTGAACGGGGCTGACATGAGTGCGATCGATTGGTATTTGGTGTTCGGGGCATGGAAGCTCGGAGTGGTGCTGCAACAGATCCATATTCGCTGGTTGCGTGGCCAGACCCGTGATGATCGATTTCGAGATCTCGACGAGGGTGCCCGACATCTATTTCGTCTCGCCGCATTACGGAGAGCCTGAGACACACCCCTATCATCCACCGGCTGATGCTTGCCGTACAAGCCACCGACGTCGTCAAAACATTCGGAGACATCCACGCGCTCGAGGGTGTCACCCTTCAATTCGAGGAAGGGATCGTCTACGGCCTCCTGGGCCCAAATGGTGCCGGCAAGACGACACTCATACGTGTGCTCACAACTCTGCTCAAGCCAGATTCCGGATCGGCGACCGTGGCAGGGGTTGATGTGCTCGCCGACCCGGTGGACGCCCGCCACAAGATCGGGCTTGCCGGTCAGTCAGCTGCCGTCGACGCGTTCCTGACCGGTCGCGAGAACGTCGAGATGGTTGGACGGCTCTACAACCTGAGCAACAGCGAGGCCAAGAAGCGGGCTGCCGAGGTCCTCGAGCGCATCCACCTCACGGACGCTGCCGATCGCAAGGTGAGCACGTATTCAGGTGGCATGCGTCGTCGTCTCGACCTCGCCGCCTCGATGGTGGGACGGCCCGAGGTTCTGTTTCTCGATGAGCCAACCACCGGCATCGACCCGGGGAGCCGCATCGACCTTTGGGACCTGATCGAGGAATTGGTT
>JBAVIK010000385.1:0-15617 GCA_049686815.1 Acidimicrobiia bacterium
GGTGTAGAGCATGTCTTTAGGGGGTGTTCCCGACACACCGTGCACACGCAATTCCGAGAAGGTCATCGAATCCCGATCGGCCACTAGATCGCGAACCTACCGTCGCTTCGACATTGCCGTAGGGGGAATGTCACCCATGGCTGCCACTACATTCACCGTATGGAAGAAGAACGGATCGCCCTCTTTATCGACTTCGAGAACCTTGCGATTGGGGCGAGAGATGCGCTTGGCGGAATGGAATTCGATTTCGAGCCAATCAGCAACGCGCTTGCTGAACGTGGCCGGGTCGTGTCGAGAAAGGCCTACGCAGATTGGTCGATGTTCAACGACGCCAGACAATCGATGACGAGAAGTCATGTTGAATTGATCGAGATCCCACAGCGGATGGGAACGACACGAAAAAACGCGGCTGACATCAAAATGGCTGTCGACGCCATTGAGCTCGCGTTTGAGCGGGACTACGTCACCACATTTGTGATCTGTACGGGCGATTCCGACTTCACACCGCTGGTTCACAAGCTCCGCGAGCTGAACAAGAAGGTCATCGGTGTTGGGGTCAAAGGCTCGACGTCGGCCCTTCTTCCCCCGGCCTGTGACGAGTTTCTCTTTTACGACAACTTGGAAGGGGTCGATCGACGGAGACCCGAGACGAAAGCCGTTGAGAACGGCGATCAGGACGAAAGCCCCGAGTTGGACTCGCTGATAACCACCACGCTGGGCGGGTTGGAGCGTTCCGGACAGGGTGTCGTCCTCGCTTCATCATTGAAGAGGGCCCTTCTCCGCAAGGACTCCACCTTTTCGGAAGCCGACTTCGGATTCAGGGGTTTTGGTGAGTTGCTTCGCCACCTCGAGTCGCAGGGACTCATCGAGCTCTCCGAAGGCCCAGGGCGAGGCGATCCAGTTGTTCAGTTCGCGGCGGCCGGTGGTGACGAGCAGGAAGCTTTTGCGCTCCTCCACGATGTGGTCGCTGACCTATCAGGCAAGAACGGCCCTGTCGTTCTCTCCGGCCTCAAGAATCAGCTGCGAAAATCGCGCCCCGGTTTCAGCGAAAAGAAGTTCGGGTACGGCGGGTTCCTTCAATTCTGCAAGGCTGCGGCCACCCGGGGTCTCATCACTCTTACCTGGGACGAGTCCGCCGGCGATTACACGGTCACCGCTTCTTAAACCATGCGCTATCTCAACGCCGACCAAACCCGGGCCGCTCTGCCCATGCCAGATGCGATCGACGCCATGAGACAGGCCTTCTCCGGTAATGCACAGACGCCGCTCCGTGTTGCGCTCGGGGGCTCGTTGGTGATGCCGGGTCTTCTGGATGACCACATGGCGATCAAGGTCGTGTCGACTGTGCCAGGGAACCCGGTGGGCCTCGTCGCCCTATTCGATGTGAGTGGGAGCCCGCTTGGAATCCTCGATGCGCCGACTTTGACTGCGATTCGAACCGGAGCCGTTTCTGGGTTGGCAACTGACCTTCTCGCAGCGAAGCAGGCATCGACACTTGCAATGCTCGGTTCAGGGGCGATGGCTCCTGATCAAATCGCCGCGGTAAAGGCCGTCCGAGAGATAGAGCACCTTCGCATTTGGTCGAGATCACACGAGAAGGCTCAGACCCTTGCCGACAGAGTCGGCGGGGAGGCGATCTCAGATGCTGACGAGGCCGTGAAGGGGGCAGATGTGATTTCTTGTGCGACTCCTTCGAAAAGCCCTCTCTTCGATGATCAATCGGTCAAAGCTGGCGCCCACGTCAACGCGGTTGGCGGGTTCACCCCGGAGATGGTTGAGGTCCCCGGTGCCCTTCTCGCGCGGGCCTACGTTGTGGTCGACGATGTCGAAGCCGCCGCCAGCGAGGCCGGAGATCTGATCCAGGCCCATCGAGATCCGGACACGACGTTGAGGGAGCTCCTTTCCGAACGACATCCCGAGATCGGAGACGGCATCACGGTGTTCAAGAGTGTGGGTGTGGCGGCCCAGGACGTCGCCGCAGCTCATGTCGCCCTGGACAACGCGGAGCGGCTCGGTTTGGGTTCGGTCCTCGTCTAGGAAGCTCTGGCGCCCCTGACTTCGAGGTGATCCAGAAGATGCTGGGAGGCTTCGGCAATTGCGGCGACCGCCTCATCGAAAACAGTCTCATTGTGTTGCGCAGGCTTGGTAAATCCGGAGATCTTTCTCACAAATTGACGGGCGGCGGCCTCGATCTCTTCGGGTGGCGCCGGATCGGCTCCCTCCCGCAAACGTTTGATTGAGCGACACATGGCTTTGAACCTACAGCCTGCTGATCCGGATTCGTTCAATCAGGTCGGACATCAGGGCCAACGCCAGACCGATCGCCATCGGGAGCACCGCTTCGGCCGCCTGACCAGCGAATAGGGCTGCGGCAAAAAGCAACACACCTACAAGACTCCTGGTGGCGTGGACTCTCTCCCGGAGGATCCGTGTCTTCAGACGACTGTCAACGAGGCTGAGTGGAGCCATCGGCTCTCGCACGATGGCGATCATGGCGAGCAAGCCGACTGCGATCACCACAAATGGGTGCACCTCGGGAACGGCGCGCGGGAAGACTTGCGCGGCGCTGGCGACCACCGAGGCCCCAAGTGCGACCAGGGCGGCCATGACAACCGAGTGCGTCTCATGAAGCTCGGACATGCGATCGTCGACATAGATGGCGATGGCGATGCCGAAGCCTGCCACCCAGCCGATGACGGAGTTCGATATGACCACCGCGAGCACTCCGACAAAGATCAGGTCGGTCAGGTAGGGGCGCCGACCCGTGGAATTCACCACAAGACGCGCTGCAAGCATCATTCCAAAGGCTGCTGCCCATGCTGTTGCATCGAATCCGAGAAGGACCCACATCGCCGCTCCAGTGCCTGCGACGAGTGCCGTCCAGTTGTGATCAGGATCGATCTCGCGGACGAGGGTCCACAGGCCAAACAGATAGATCGGGGCCAGGAGAGGAGCGATCGAATCCTCTTGGAGGGCCTGGACAGCACCGGCAACGGCGGCGACCAAGAGAAGGGCAAACAGAATCTGATTGGCGCGGAGCGATGGATCGAAGCTCCGCAAAAGACGTGACCGGATCTTCATCGAGGATGAATTGTGCCTTTCCTCAGGGCCTAGCGCGGTTTTCGGGTCAATTCAGATCTACTCTGACCACTCGTGACCAAACCCCTCGACAGCTTTCGCAAGGTCCCGGCAGTAGGGGTCATCGCCGAACGTCGTCTTGGCGGCTTTCTCGCTCTTTCGGCCCTCGTTGGGATAGGCGTTGGGCTGGGCGCAGCCGGTCTGATCGCGCTCCTCGAGGTCACGGAGAGACTTCTATCGACGCCTCTCGCCAGCCTCTTTGCTCCAGATGAGGTCGGGTTTTGGAACATCGAGCGGGCCTGGATCTTCCTGGTCGTCCCGCTCGGGCTGTTGCTGGCATGGTTCATCGCCAGACGTTTTGCCCCCGAGGTCGCCGGAGATGGTGTACCCGAAGCCGCGGCCGCGCTGGCTATCCACGGTGGGAGGATCAGGAAGAGGGTTGTCCCGCTCAAGATGATCGCCACGACCCTGACTGTGGGATTTGGGGGGTCGGCGGGTCGTGAAGGCCCCATCGTCCAGATCGGTGCTGGTGTGGGCTCCTGGGTCTCGCAACGTTTCAAGATGGGTGAGGACGAAGTCCGCTCGCTGGTCGCTGCCGGAGCCGGGGCGGGGATTGGTGCATCATTCAACGCACCAATCGCCGGCATGTTGTTCGCTCTCGAGGTGATCCTGTCGTCGTTTGCCCCGAGGCACATGTCGTCGATCGTCATCGCCTCGGTGGCGGCAGCCATCACCACCCAATCCCTGGTCGGCGATGAACTCGCCCTCTCCGCCGGTAGCTACGGGATGGACAACTTCTCCGAGCTTTTGCTCTACGCGGCGATGACCGTGTTCATCGTCGCCCTCGGATACTTCTTCCTCAGATTTCTCGACTGGATCGAGACGTTCGCCCATCGGTATGATCGCCAGCTCACCTGGATGCGCCCGACAGGTCTGGGTCTGCTGGTTGCCTGTCTCATATTCGTCGAGCCCCAGCTCTTCGGCACCGGTCAGGAGTTCACCAACCGGCTCCTTCTGAACGAGCAAGTCACCGAGATCACCGGAGCAGCCGGTGACCTTTGGTGGGTTCTCGTTCTGCTGGCGCTGGGAAAGGCAGTCGCAACGAGTCTCACCATCCCCTCGGGAGCATCGGGAGGCGCGTTCATGCCATCGTTGTTCATGGGTGCGGCCCTAGGCGCCGGGTTCGCCAGATTGGTCGCACCGATCTGGACCGCAACGGATATCAACCCGGGCGCTTTCGCAGTAGTCGGGATGGCGGCGATGTTTGCCGTCGTGGGGAGAGCGCCGCTCACGTCGATCCTGATCGTCTTCGAGATCACCGGCGCCAAGGACTATGGCCTGATCATCCCACTCATGCTCGCCGCCACGATGGCGACGTTCTTTGGAGAGCGTTTTGTCAAAGAGTCCGTCTACACCCAGGCCCTCAAGAGGAAAGGCATTCGGATCCGGCCTGCCGGGGATGTCGACATTCTCGACACTGTAGAGGTGGGGACGGTGATGGCCACGGCCCCGCCCACTGCCAGTCCCGAGCATACGATTGGTGACACTGAAAGTCGTCTTCACCAACACCGCTCACACGGTTTGCCCGTAGTCAGCGAGGGGCGTCTCGTCGGGATTGTGGCTCTCTCCGATATCACCAGGTCGGACCTGCCGCCGGAGACGCCGGTGAGCGAGGTGATGACACCTCGTCCTCAGACAGTGACACCTTCCACCCCCGTCTCTAGGGCCCTGGAGCGAATGGCCGCACTCGGAGTGGGCAGGCTGCCTGTCGTGGATGAGGATCATCCGCACAAGCTCGTCGGCATGTTCCGTCGGGAAGAAGCGGTCCGTGCCTATCACGAAGCGCTGACTGCCAACACCGATGCGGAGCTCCACCGGCTGAGACTTGCTCAGCGAACAGATCCTGGTGCGGGGTACTACGACTTTCGTATCCCACTTGGCTCGATCGCCCACGGAAGACGGGTGAGGGACGTTGCATGGCCCGAAGGATCGACCTTGGTCTCTATAAGGAGGGAGCGCGATGTCCTGGTACCCACCGGGAACACCGTTCTAATGCCGGGAGACGTGATCACGGCTTTCGGGACGGCCTCCTCGAAGCGGCGCATGATCGAGCGGCTCAACGCCGGCGCCGATGAGGCGACCGCCGAGATCGTGCTCGACTTCGATGCCTACCAGGACACCGGTCGAGACCCGGAAAACTCCGAATAGACTCGTCCCCTCCAGCAACCGAAAGGGCAAAGCCTCAGATGGAATTCGGCATATTTCTTGTAATCGTTGTCCTCGGCGGTGTCGTGTTCATGCTGATCCGCAATCGTCGCAAACAGGCGCAGCGAATGGCCGATGGCCCGAAGGTTGCCGCCGGCACCGAACTGTCCACCGTCAGGGATCTGTTCGACCCAGAGGTTGGCCATCACGCGCCGGTCGCTGACTTTCACGTCCACGACAACGAGGCCCGGGTCACATTTGACGTACCGCTGGGGGACGAAGATCCCATCCTGAATGACCTTCTGGTCGATGAGGCGATCGAAGTCGTCCGTCAAAAGAAGCACACACTTCCGATCGACGACGTCGAACACGTCGTGGTGTTTGCCGGGAAGCCAGCTCGCGAGGTGGGGCGCACCACTCTCCCCTCGCCGGGGGAACTACCGCCACCGGCGCCCACGGCTGGCTTGAGCTTCACCCAGATCGCCCGCGACCCGTTCGCCAGCCCGTTCGATGAAGAAGTTGACCACTCGATTCACTACCAAACCAAGACGGATACGCCACCGGATGAGCTGCCTCCGCTTTACGAAGAGTTGAAGATTCCTCTCGGTCTTCAGAGAGGGCTCCGAACCAATGGTGTCGACCCTGAGAAGGTCGACGGGCCCAATCTGGTGTTGGCCCTTCTCAAGCTCTTCGGATACAAGGTGAGTGAGCAAGCCTACGAAGGTTCTTACATGGCGCTCAAAGACGGCTTGGCCACCTATCTGGTCACCGACTCGTACAAGGAAGGCGACTATCCCGAACTCGAAGAGGCTGTGATCCGGCGGTTCCTGGCTGACTTCGGTTCGTCAGGTGCGGACAGGGGAATACTGATCACCGACAAATACAGCCCGTTCATCATTCATGAGATCGAGGGTCGCCAGCCCAAGATCCGATTCATCACGAGGGAGCGAGTGCAGAGCTTCATCGATTCTATGGCGCTTGGCTAGGGGAGGGTTTACCGACCAGGCCGAGGGTAAGATGGTCATCGAAGGAGGAAACGCTTGTTTGGTCTAAGAGGACAAGAGCTGCTGATCGTCCTGCTGATCGTCGTGATCATCTTCGGGGCGCGCAAACTTCCCGACCTGGCGCGTTCGCTCGGGGCCTCGGCCAAAGAGTTCCGCAAGGGCATAGAGGAGGGGACTCAAGGTGAGGACCCAGATGCGCAAATGTCCGACACTTCAGACGACGATCCGGACACCCGGACTTCAGACTCTTCAGAAGTTCCCGATTCCTAGGAACTAGGCGCCGCGAGGCGTCGTTCTTCGAGTAGGTCTCCAGTGGTGGAGTCTGTCCCGCTCACCTGGGAAGAGGTAGCACGTGTCTACGGACGGAAGATCTACAACTTCGCTTACCGGCTCACCGGTAACCCTTCCGACGCCCACGACCTTGTCCAAGAAGTGCTTCTTCGAGTTCGCAAGGGTCTCGCCAATTACCAGCCAGGTAGTTTCGAAGGGTGGTTGTGGCGGATCACACGCAATGCCTTCCTCGACGATGTCCGTAAACGCAACCGACGCCCAACTTCGCCTCTCCCGGACGAGGTTGATAGGTGGGAACTTGCTTCCGCTGAGTCGGCCGACGCTGCGTACGCTCGAATCTCGCTCGGCGACGATATTCAAAAGGCGCTGCTCGAATTGCCGATGGAGTTCCGTGAAGCAGTTGTCTTGTGTGACGTCGTCGGACTCTCCTACGAGGAGATCTCGACGGCGGCCGGCGTCCCAATCGGCACGGTACGTAGTCGGATTCACCGGGGCAGGAAGATTCTCAAGGAGCTGTTGAGTTGACGCATCCTTCTGAGTTGATAAGCGCCTACCTCGACGGTGAGCTTCACGGTGGCGAGTTGTCGAAGCTTCTCAACCACCTTGCAAACTGTGGGCGTTGTTCAGCTGAGATGGAAGATCTGCAACGGGTCCGGGCCGCGGTTCGCTCCCTCCCGGTCCTCGAGCTTCCCGAGGGGATCATTCCGGAGGCCGATCGTGTTGTGGTGCCTCTCCGTCGGAATCGCGGTTTCTGGGCCGGTGCCGCAGCTGCCGCCATTGCCTTGGTGATAGCGGTGGCGGCTCTGGTAACCCCACCCCCTGCCTCTGTCTCGGTTGACGATCTGAGCAGTCGTTTTGGTGCCAGGGTGTCTCTCGACCCCGCATTCGGGCCGGCCAAAGTGGTCGTTCCTGCTCTTCTCGAGGTGCAAGAGTGAAAAGGCTGGTGTCCCTTGCCATGGCCCTGTTGTTGGTTCCTGCCACCGCGGCCGCGGCGACCGATCTAGGGGAGTTGTTGGAAGGGAGTCACGACGCTTCCTACAGCGCCGAGCAGATCATCAGCTGCAGCACCCCCGACGGGTTGCGTGATGCGGTCGTGAGGATCGCCCAGGACGGTGGGGACATCTGGATCGGATCGTCGGCGAGCGGTGACGTGGAGGTTGCAACCGGAGAAGGCGGCTGGTCGCTGCTCCGTGGTGGTGGTGTGGTCAAGTCCGCTTTGCTCGAAGCCGGGGAGGACGCCCTCGAGGCGCTCTATTCGGTCGAAGACCTCGGTGAGGCACAATTCCTTGGTCGGCCGGCAACGGCTCATCAACTGGTCCGTGACGGTGTCCTTCGCGCAGAGCTGGTCTTCGATGATGAGACTGGTGCCCTGGTCGAGGCGACAACCTTTCTCGAGGATGGTGAGACGTACTGCGAGCGCCGTTTCGTTTCGTTCGACACCACCCCCCCCAACCTTGCCTCCGTGGATTCGGCCACCGGTGACGGTCCGTCGGTAGCGGCGGTCGAGGCCTCGATCCTCCCCGACTCGATTCTGGGATTCGAGCGACTCGACCTCTACGAGGACACCGACGGGTCGACTTTCGCCTACTACTCAGACGGCTTCTTCTCCTTTGCCGTGTTTGAGACACCGTCGACGGTGACACTGCCGGCTGCGGTGTCCGTCGACCTGGGGGGCTCGGTCTACGAGCGTTCTTTCACCGCCGGCCAAGCGACGTATGTTTGGGAGACGAGGACGGGTGGAATGGCCCTCGTCGGAGACTTGCCGCCGGACCTTCACGTGGCCGTGCTCGCCTCTCTCCCTGCGTCAGAGACCCCAGGCCTGCTCCGCCGACTCTGGCGCTCCCTCTTCGGCTAGCCGGGGGCGCCCGTCCAGCGGCAAACCCCGCAAAACTGCAAACCTTAGGTAGTACCGGTCATATACGGTCCAAATCAGCTCAGGTTCGCGTCGAGGGCCCTCTCGTAGAGAGCGAAGGGTCGTGCGACGCTCAACTCGTCCGAGGCAATCACGTGAGTGACGACGCCTTCTTCGTCCAGGAAATATGTGGTCCTCTTGGCGTATCCGTAGGTCTCGTCGAATGTGTCGTAGGCACGTGAGACCGCGCCGTGGGGCCAGAAGTCGGAGAGGATGTCGAACTCGAACCGCTGTTCTTCCGACCAAACCCTGTTCGAGTGGAACGTGTCACAGGTTATCGCCACGACCCTGGCCGCCGCCTCTTCGAACAGAGCAAGGTTGTCCCGGATCTCGCACAACTCGCCCTGGCAGGTCGACGTGAAGGCAAACGGGATGAATACCAAGGTGGACTTGGATCCGACCAGGTCGTCGAGCGACAATCTCTCCCCCCGCTGATTCCGGAGAGTGAAGGCGGGAGCCTGGGTTCCAACGTCGAGGGCCATGTGCGTGTTTCTCTTCAAAGATGAGCGGATCGCGACCATATATGACCGGTACTACCTAAGGTTTGCGGTTTTGCCGGGTTTGGCGGGTTATGTCCAGCCATCGAGGAGGACTCGAGCGGCCCAAGCGGTCGGGTCTCGGAGTTCGGCGGCCGACGGCATGCGCGTCGGGTCGGACCAAAGAGTCTTGAGAGCGTCCTCGCCGTACCTCACCTCCACATCCTGGTTGAACCGGTCACCGAGTTGGGTGGCCTCCACCGGCACCGGCCCGACCCCGATCGAGGGCTCGGAGGTGACGTCGGTCCGTGCCAGGTCCCGAGCGGCCGTTATCGCGTCGAATTCGGGGGCTATCTCAGAAACGGCCCGTCTTGCGAGGAGACGGGAACACCCGGTGATGGCGCCGAGAAAGGCCTCGAGCTCGGCCCGGGGCGCCTCTGCTTCCTCGCCACCAATGAGCCCGTCGATTCCGCCGGCTTCGTCGATGGCCCGCTCGATGTCAGCGGGGTCGGTGCCGCCAATCATCAGACCGCTCAACTTGGTGGGGTCGATTCTCGCCGCCTCGGCATACGCCCCAACCAGCACCGCCAAATGATCCTGGATCCAGGGGAGCTGGCTCGTTGCCCGGAATGCGGCTTCGTTGGCCACGACCCAAAGGTGGACCTCGCGATCGTCGAAGCTGGAGGCATGCAGCCCCGGAATATTGGGCACTACGAAGCTCATCGGCCCGTCGCGGTCCGGGGGTAGACCGGCGTCGAACCCGGCGACGATCCAGGTGGACAGGGAGCCGACCAGCGAGCCTGCCTGCAGACCAACGATGGCCGGCCCCATCTGCGCCATGAGTGGAGCGGCAGGACCGTCCCCACCGATCGATGCGGCAAATGGCTCGACAAGGGAGCCGTATGACTCGAGGTTCTTTTCCGCCCAGGTGCGCTGGTCGACGGGCAGTACGTCCAGCGCCGGTGAGACTCGAAACGGCGCGACTTGCTCGAGTCGGTACTCGACCAGCCTCGCCAGCTCGCGGAATTCTTCTGCGGCCCACGGTTCGACAGGCTGACGGTCACCGGAAAGGTGTCTGGCGACCTCCGCCGCCAGTTTCCAATTGACCGGCCCGGGCTGGTTGAAGAGCTCAAACAGCTTCGAGAACAGGTCGTCACTCATCAGGGCAGACTTCCGAGTTCGATCTGGAGTACCTGGGTGCCATCACCACGAAGGATACGGACATCCACGACATCTCCGGCGCGATGACGTCGTAGCACCGCGAGAAGATCGTCTCCGGTGGTGACGTCCGCACCGCCGAACTCGACGATCACATCGTTGACCTGGCCACCGCCGGCAAGGTAAGCCGAGTCCGCTGCTGTGTTGGTCACGCCAACTCCAACCGGATACTCCGCTCCGCTTTCCTGGGCCCACGCCGTCTCGACATCGATCCCGAGACGGGCATGATCGACCTGCCCGTTCTCGATGAGATCGGAGGCGATGCCAACTGCGAGGTCGATGGGGATGGCAAAGCCGAGACCCTCCGCTCCAACGTCGGAGACTGCGATAGCCGTTGTGATGCCAATCAGACGAGCACCAGCGTCGATGAGAGCGCCACCGCTGGACCCCGGAGCGATCGGTGCGTCGGTCTGAACCAGGCCGTAGAGAGTTTCGCCCGGGGACACCTGAAGTGACCGGTTCAATGCGCTGACAATGCCCGCTGTCACGGTTGGCCCACCGGCCAGGCCAAGCGGGTTGCCAACGGCTATTGCCGGCTCACCAATGGTCAGGCCATCTGAGCTTCCGATCGCGATCGGTGCCAGGTCGTCGCGTTCGACCCGCAACACCGCCACGTCGGTCAGCGGATCCGATCCGACGATGGTCGCCGGGAATCGCGCTCCGTCGGAGAAGATCACGGCAACGTCGCTGGCTCCGGCAATGACGTGATGATTGGTGAGGATGTAGCCGTCCTCGCCATAGATCACCCCGCTTCCCGAACCGCCCGAGAGAAAGGCTGACGACTCGATGAAGACTGTCGACGGGATCACCCGGCCGGCGACAGCGGTGGCCGTGATCGAATCGCCGAGTGTCGGCGGGGGGCCGGAGGGTTCGGGGACTGTGAGGACCGGGGGTGGCGGAAGGGTTGGAGGAACTGGCTCCTCGAATACGCCTATGAAACCCAGAATCGCAAATGTGATGCCCGTCCCCAGAAGGACCCCACCCATCAGACCCAGGAGAATCGTCCACGTATCACGTCTGGGCGGTGCGGGTTGGGTAACGGGAGCCGTGGTGGAAGACCAGTCCCGCGTTCCCGGCTCCGGGTCCGGGCCACGTGACCCGAGATCTGTCATAGGCTGTTGAGTCTATGGAGGGATCGGCGCAATCGATCAGAGTCTCGGTCGGTGACCAGCCGATCGACATCCAGTCACTGGTCGCAGAGGTCGGAAGAGAGGGCTCGGGGGCAACGGTCTTGTTCCTCGGAACTGTGCGGGACCACTCCGACGGCAAGACGGGGGTGACCCATCTCGACTACGAGGTGTTCGCTGAGATGGTCGAGCCAAAGATCGAGGAAGTGGTAGCCGCTGCTTCACAGAAGTGGCCGGTTCTGGCCGCGGCTGTCGAGCACAGATCGGGTGTGGTGAATCTCGGCGAGGCGTCTGTAGCCGTTGCCGTTTCGTCGGCCCATCGTTCCGACGCCTTCGAGGCGGCGAGGTTCATCATCGACGAATTGAAGCGGACCGCTCCCATCTGGAAGAAAGAACATTGGGTTGGCGGGTCCGAATGGAGCCAGGGAAGCTGATCAAAAAGGGCAACTCTTGTGCGACGCGTCCGGTCTCATCCCTCTAGGCTCCGCGATCCAGTGAGGAGGTCTCCACGATGACGACGCTCGTTGAACGACCTGAATTGCCCGCGGCTGGAGTCGGTTATCGGACCGCAGCCGCGATGGTTAGGGAATGGGCTGAAACGTCCCCTGACCGGGTAGCTCTTCGCGAGAAGGACTTTGGGATCTGGCAGGAGATCACCTGGGCCGAATTCTGGAATCTGGTGCTCGATGCCGCCCACGGCCTTCTCGCCACCGGTGTCGATGTGGGCGATCGGGTGTCGATTCATTCCGAAGACAGGCCTGAGTGGGTGATTCTCGACATCGCCACGATCGCCATCCGGGGCGTCACCGTAGGTCTCTATCCCACCAACCCGGCGTCTGAGGTGGAGTACATGCTCGCTGACTCAGGGTCGATGGTCCATCTTGCGGAGGATCAGGAGCAGGCGGACAAGGTGATCGAGGTGGTCTCATCACTGCCCGACCTGCGCAAGGTGATTCACATCGAGCCTCGTGGTTTCCGGAAGTGGCGCGACGACGACCGGTTCTTGTTTTGGGACGACTTCATCGAGATGGGTCGCCGCCACCGTGCTGAGAACCCGGGCGCGGTGGAGAGGATCATGGCCGAAGCCACCGCCGAGGACCTCATCACCCTGGTTTACACCTCGGGTACAACCGGGCCCCCGAAAGGGGCGATGATCAACAACACGAACTTCACCTATGCAGTGAAGCAAGTGTTGTACGTCGAGGGCAGGGTCCCGGGCAAACCGCTCAACCAGGATGACCTCGTCCTCACTTATCTTCCGTTGTGTCACATTGCCGAGCGCATCTTTTCGACCTGGACCTCCGTGTCCAGCGGATGCTCGCTCAACTTCGCCGAGTCGATCGAGACCGTGCAACAGAACCTTCGTGAGATCCAACCGACGATCTTCTTCGCCGTCCCCCGGATTTGGGAAAAGATCCATGCCACGGTTGCCATCAAGGGGCGCGATGGCACGTGGTTCAAGAGACTCTGGTTTGGTCTCGGGATGAAAATGGCGAGCATCATCGGTCGTCGACGTGTTGCCAACGACGGCAACTTCACACTCGGCACCACGTTGCTCTACTGGCTGGGCTACCCCCTCGTCTTTCGGGCCCTCCAGGAGCGGGTCGGACTGCGACGGGTTCGTTATGCTGCCTCTGGCGCTGCCGCCATTGCACCCGAAGTCATCAGGGACTTTCTCGGAATGGGTGTTCCGATATACGAGCTGTACGGGATGACAGAGAACTGTGCGGTGGCAACCACCAATCGTCCCGGACGCAACAAAGTTGGGACGGTTGGAGAGCCCTATCCGGGCATTGGCTTCCGGATCGACGAGGAGACGGGCGAGATCCAGACCAAACACGAGAGCAATTTCGTGGGTTACTGGAACAAACCCGAGAAGACCGCCGAGACATTCACCGAGGATGGCTGGCTCAAGACCGGGGACGTCGGGGAGTGGGTCGATGGAACCCACGTCAAGATCGTCGACAGGATCAAGCACATCATCATCACCTCGGGGGGAAAGAACATCTCACCCTCGGAGATCGAGAACAGCCTGAAGACATCACCGTATGTGAAAGAGGCGATGGTGCTGGGTGATGGAGAGAAATACCTGACTGCATTGATCGGGATCGAGTCTGATGTGGTTGGTGACTGGGCCACCCGCAGGGGCATCCCCTATACGACATATCGAGATCTGTCGGAGAAGCCGGAAGTCATCGAGTTGGTCCAGGGTGTCGTCGATGAGACCAATGAGAAATTTGCCAGGGTGGAGAACATCAGGAAATTCCGGATGATCCCCAAAGAGCTCGACCACGAGGATGGTGAGCTGACCGCGACCCAAAAGATCAAGCGTCAAGCAATGGACGAGATGTTTGGAGAGCTGATCAGCGATATGTACAGGTCGTGATCCCGGACCTCCTGATACTCGCACAAGAGACGACTATCCAGCCCTCGGAGTTCGGGCGGATGGTCGTCAACGGGTTGAGCCTTGGGGCGATCTATGCGGTGCTGGCCCTGGGATTCGTCATCATCTTCAAGGCAACGCAGGTTCTCAACTTCGCTCAAGGTGCCCTAGCCGCCCTTGGAGCCTTTTTCATCGCCTACTTCGCGACCATCGTCAACATCCCCGGCAAATGGATGGAGGGCGCTCCGCTATTGCTCCAATGGCTCCTGTCCGTTCTCATCGCCCTTGTGGCCGCAGCCCTGGTTGGGATGCTTTTGGAGCGTCTGTTTCTCCGACCGATGGTGGGTGAGGCGCTATTCGCAGTGGCGATCGTCACCCTCGGTATCGACATCGTCGTTCGCACGATCACCAACGACTTCATCGGCTTGTCTCCACGGCCGATGGGTGACCCATTTGGTCTCGAGACGGCGGGCCTGAACTGTGCGTCGGGGTTTTTCGTGCCCTCAGCCGACCTTCTCGAGCCATGTGCAGTGCGGATACCTCATACCACTCTCTTTCAACTCGCGTTCACGGTTGTTCTGGTTGTGGCGGTGGCGTTGTTCTTCAGATCCCGTCTCGGTGTTGCCATGCGGGCAACAGCGTGGGATCAGGAGGCGGCGCGGGCGCAGGGGATCAGCGTTGGTCGCATCTTCGGATCCGCTTGGGCAATCGGCGCGGTCCTGGCTGCAGTCGGTGGGTTGTTCATTTCGATGTTTCCCCGGAGGCCAAGTGGTGTCGACCAATTCACCGCGTTCTTCGCCTTCCGGGCTTTCCCGGCGATCATCCTCGGTGGTCTCGACTCGGTGATCGGGGCGATCGTCGGTGGCTTCGCCATCGGTTTCGCCGAGTCGGCAGCAAGTTCATATCTGACATTTGAATGGCTCGGTACCGGCTTCGGGGGAGTCGTGCCCTATGTCGTGATGCTCGCCGTCCTCCTGGTCCGCCCGTTCGGCCTGTTCGGGACAGAGGAGATTCGCAGAGTATGAGAGGCCGACCACTCCTCTACACGTCCTACGAATCGGACCAGGCGATCCTCAACACGGTCACCAAGAAGGTCATGGCGCTTCTCGTGCTGGCCCTCTTGCTTCTTATCCCGTTCGGCGTTGTTCCAGGATTTCGCTTCCTGGCTGAGTCCGACTGGCTGAGGATCCTGTCCACGGTTGCGATCTTCCTGATCAGCGCGTTGGGGCTCAACATCCTTCTGGGCCTGGCCGGTCAGGTATCGCTGGGGCACGCCTTCTTCATGGGTGTCGGCGCCTATACCGCGGCGATCCTCGGAGCCGACACAGATGGGCTCAGACTGGGATATGGCCTACCGATCTGGATATGGCTCCCGGCCGCAGGCCTGGTTGCTGCCTTGATCGGTATTGCTTTCGGGCCGGCGGCTGTGCGGGTTCGTGGTCTCTACCTGGCCTTCGTGACCCTCGGTTTGGTGTTTGTCGGTGACTACGTGTTCCGCAACTGGGTCTCGGCCACCGGCGGGGCCGAAGTGGGTCGAACGTTTCCGGCGCTTCAACTGCGGCTCTGGAGGGAGGATCCGGCGCTGGTCGACTTCACCACGGATGGGTCTTGGTTTGGCCTTGACCTGCTGGCGGAGGCGAAGACGTTCTACTTCTTGTTGGCGATCGCCCTCCTTTTCATGCTCTTCGCCAAGAACATCCAGCGGACCCGTACCGGGCGGGCCTTTCAATCGATCAGAGACCGCGACATCGCAGCGGAGATCATGGGGGTCAACGAGTTCGCTTACAAGCTCCGCGCTTTCGGAATGTCCTCATTCTTTGCCGGTGTTGCTGGCGCCTTGCTCGCATCGTTTGTGGGCAGTGTCATCCCTGCGCGATGGGATCTCTTCCTTTCGGTCCAATTCATAGCCATCGTCCTGATAGG
>JBAVIK010000386.1:0-3002 GCA_049686815.1 Acidimicrobiia bacterium
CCTTCACAGGGGGGCTCTTTGCGATCATCACACCTGACATGCTGGGAGGGTTCCTGCTCTTCGCGATTGTCGGCTTTCTGGGCCAACTCTTCTTCTACGCGGCCTTCCGCAGGTTTGCCGAACCACACCAGCTGAAGCCATACGCTGTGCTTATTTTCCTTTTGCCAACCTACGCATTCTGGCCTTCGAGTATCGGCAAGGACGCGCTGGTCTTGCTCACCTTGGGCGCCGCTGCCTACTTCGCCGCCAGGTCGCTCAGAGCCTTCGAGGTTCGATGGTTGCTCGCACTCGGAGTCGCTCTGGGAGCTCTCGGTTTGGTGAGAATCCATATTGCAGGATTGGTCGTTGCGGCGTTCATAGCCGCAACTCTGGTGGCGAAAGTACCAGTACAAAACGATCTGAGCGTTGTTCTGCGTAGATTCTTGACATTGGGTGCCGGGGTGGCTGCCGCCTTGATTGTCGTCGGCCTTTTCCCCGATCTCTTCGGAGTAGATTTGCTCAGCACTCAGGACCGGGATGGGTTCACCGCCGACATTTTCAGAAGAACCTCAACGGGAACCGTCGGATCCGGAGGTTTCGTTTCAACACCTTGGGACCTTCCCGCTGCGCTAGCACACGTCCTGTTTAGGCCATTCCTCTTTGAGGCCACGGAGCTCCAACACACCCTCGCTGCAGGGGAAACCTTGATTATCGCCGCCTTCGCCTTGTGGCGCCTCCCCGCGATTCTCCGCAATCTCAAGAAATGGCGTTCCAACGCCTACGTGGTCTTCTGTACCTTCTACACGCTGGGTTTCGCGGTGGCCTTCAGCGTCGTCCGCAATCTGGGAATCATCGCCCGGCAGCGCGGCCAGGTGCTGGCGTTCTTCCTCTGCTTTGTGATCGCCCTCGGATGGGAAGCCAAACCGAGCAAACAGCCACGGGCCCTCAGTCCGCCGCTTGAACCTGTGCATCGGCCCTGAAGACGGCGTAAAGGCTCAGCGCTCCGCCAAGCACCAGAGCGAGTGTTACCGCGGCAAGATCGCCAACCTTCCAAGACGTGAGGATCAGGACGGCTGCCCAGACCCCTTGAATCGCGACGAAAAGCGTCACCACGCCTACCACCGACCAATCTCTGGAGCGAAGCCGGTCGTAGCTGTGATCCCGGTCCCCGGCAAACAAAGGCTTTCCTTGTCGCCAGCGTCTGAGCACCGTCACCGCGAGGTCGAGGAACGGAACACCGATGAGCGCCACGGCGACGATGCTCCCTGCCCAATCAGCACCAGCCAGTAGGACGGCCCACGCGAGAGTCAAACCGACCACATACGCACCGTTGTCACCGAGGTACAACTTCGCCGGTGGGTAATTGAAGGCCAAGAAGCCAACCAACGCGAGCGTCAATGTCAGCGGAGCCCATGCTCCAGGGACTCCACCCAAGGCGGCAAAGCTCGCCAATCCCATCGCGGCAACTGCGCTCACCGAGCCAGCAAGCGCATCGAGCCCATCGAGGAGGTTGACCGCATTGACGGCAACCGTCACGAGTCCGATCGCGGCAATCCTCCCGATCGGATGCACCACTGATTCTGACCCGATGACCAGGACAATTCCCGCAACTACTGCGCCGATCAGTCGAACCCGGGGACTTAGTCCGAGAACATCGTCAACCAGACCGAGAAACAAAACGACGAGGGATGCCAACAGCAGCTGTAGATCGAACGCGTCGCCGATGACCAGCCCGAGCTGAACGGCCACTAGCACCGCCACACCACCCAGCGGTACGGGAGCTCCGGTGTGGGTCTTTAGCTCACCATCAGGTCGGTCAACCAGGCCAGTGCGTCGACCCACAACCAACACAACCAAACAAATCACCAGGGCGACGACCAACGCCAAAGCAAGCGCTAGGCCGACCAAATGAACTCCCATGATGCAGTGTCGGCATGAACTTCGACTTGCCGACCTTCGACGAAGCCACAGCTGTTGTACAACGCCGTGGCAGGCCGGTTCGACTCAGCAACGACAACCTTCATCCCCTGGATACCTTGATCCTCTGCCCAGCTGAGGAGCGAGTCAACCAGCCTCTTACCAACCCGTCGTCTGCGGGCTGCAGGGGCGACGGCCATCGAAAGCAACTCAGCGTCGAAACGTGATTCGTCGGAGCCGTACCGGAATGACTCGTACATCCTCTTCCACATCGAAGGCTTGAGAATGGCCGGGAACATACTCAGTGCTGCTTTGAACCAGTGAGCACGAAGAAAGCGCTTGTAGAGACGCCCGGTGCTCTCGGTCCCTGCGATGAAACCGACCACCACGCCATTCGATTCGGCAACGACAACGGTGCACCCGTCATCACCGATCATGGCTTCGTACAAAACCCGCAGAAAGCGGTGCCCGAGACTCGACAGGAAGCCAGTGGCGATCATTTGGCGGTGCAACTCGGCGATCGCATTCTCGTCACCGGCCCGGGCGGCCCTCAGCTCGACCTCTTCGACATCGACGTTCTTCCATGCCAGCCCTCGACGCAATGCAAGCATGCGGTAGGTGCTCATCACCTTCTCGACGACATCCTCCTCGTCGAACTCCCGTCGAGCCTTCCTAGCCGAAGCCGCTCCAAACTCCCTCAGTCGAGTCAGGTCCGAGCCGAGGGTGCGGACGGCGTGAGCAAGGGCCTGAGCGTCACCAACAGGAAAGAGAAACCCGGTCTCTCCATTGTCAACCACCTGACGACACCCACGGATATCAGTGGCCACCACTGGCAGGCCACTTGCAGCGGCCTCCATTGCTGCCCGGGGGAAGCCTTCCCGATGGCTGGGGAGCACGAAGAGATCAAAACCACCGTAGAGACGTTCAACATCAGTCCTCATGCCGAGAAACCGAACTCCAGCTCGTACGCCGCGATTCATCAATTCGTCTGGAATGGCATCGGACTTGTCTGGATCGTGTGGTCCGACGATTACCAGGACAAACTCATCTCCATTCAAGGATTCCGCCGCCTCTATGAGCTCCGGGATCCCCTTCTCCAGAACCAG
>JBAVIK010000387.1:0-1625 GCA_049686815.1 Acidimicrobiia bacterium
GCGCAGGGTGGCGTGAAGCTGCAGGTCATCATGTGCGTCGGCGATCCATCCGCGAAGACGGTCCCACTCGGTGAGGAGTGCTTCGTGGGCTATCTCGACGGTAGGGGCACCACTCACCTGATCCCTATCGAGTGTCAGCAGCCTATTGTCGGCGTAGCGCTCGATTGCCGATTGAAGATCTACCAGATCCAGGTCGAGGTCGATCATCTCTGCGGCGCGGACGCGTCTAAGCGTCAACTCCTCATTGCCCGTGATTGTGACAAGGCGAAGAAACAGCTGCTCGACAACCCGGCGCTGTTCGTCGGTTGCCTCGGCGTAGAGGTCCTCGGCCCTGCGGGTGAGAGCACCTCCGACTCCTCCCATCTCGCCGTACGCAGCCACTGTCAGGCTGTCGTCGGCTCGATGCTCGAACAACTCCGTCAGGGTGTATTGGAAGAGGGGAAGGGCACCTGGCCGGCCGATCACATCGCTCAACAGCCTCACCAACAGGGAGGATTCGATGGAGACCCCTGCCTGGTTCGCCGGCTTGAGCGCTGCGGCCTCCAGTTCGTCGAGACGCATCGAGGTCACGTTCACAACACCGTTGCCCAATCGAGCACCAAAATCGGGGTACTCCAGCGGTCTTCCGTAGTAGTCGGAGCGGAGAGTGAGGAGGACGGCGGTGCGCTGGTGGGGGTCGTCGAGTACCGGGATGAGCTGGGCGAGGAACCGGGACCGGACTTGCTCGTCGTCGACCAGGCTGAAGAGCTCCTCGAACTGGTCGATGGCAAGAATCAATCGAGAGGATGGCTGAGGAAGTAGTCGGAGAATCGCACCCAGCATGCCGGTGGTCTCGTTGGAAAGCTGTTCCCTGAGGCTGGCCGGTGGATCTGGCGAAGCCCGAAGCAGAGCCGCCTCGAGCTCGGCGAATGGGTGTGCTCCAGGGACCATTTCTGCGACCAGCCACTGGTCGGAATCCGTTGGTACACCCCGTCGGAGGACAGGGATGACACCGGCTTTGAGTATCGATGACTTCCCAGATCCGCTCGGACCGACGAGTCCGATGAGCCGGGCGCCCTCGTTCAACCGTCGAAGCACGTCGGAGACGATCAGCTCCCTGCCGAAGTAGTCGGCAACATCTTTCTCCCCGAAGGCCCGCAATCCCTTGAACGGATTGGCCGCGGCGCCTTTGCCGGCATTCAGTGAGGAATGTGTCGAGGGAGGCCCCTGAATTCGAGGGTCGTGAAGCAGCACCTGCTCCTCGAGGCGCGCCAACTGTGGAGAAGGTTCCACTCCCAGCGTGTCCCTCAGGCGTGTTCGGAACCGTTCAAACGCCCTCAGGGCCTCGCCTTGACGACCCGATCGGTAGAGCGCAAGCAGGAGGTGAGCAACCAACTGCTCTCGCAGCGGGTGCTGCTCGATGAGTGCCTCGATTTCGGCAACCAACTCGCGCGATTTGCCCAGACGAAGATCGGCCTCGAATCGGTCTTCGAGGGCGGTTAGCCGTATTTCCTCGAGGCGGACGATTTCGGAGCGGGCGAAGTCTTGGTAGGCGAAGTCGTCAAGAGCCGGGCCCCGCCACATCGCCAGAGCTTGGGTCAGGATCCGCGACGCTTCTTGGGGGTTGTCTCTGATTAGTGCGGCGC
>JBAVIK010000388.1:0-11867 GCA_049686815.1 Acidimicrobiia bacterium
GTGGGGCCCCACCTACCTGATTGAACGGCACGTAGACGACGCCCTGTGGAGTCCCGTCGTCGATGACAACCCGAAATTCCCCTTGCCCCTGATTTGTGACGACCCTGACGCGTTGACCCTCTTGTGCGCCGAGTCGTGGGGCGTCGAAGGGATTGATGTGGGCAACGGCGCCCGGCGCCAGAGGATGTAGCGAAGGCGAATGTCGCAGGCGGACACCATCGTCGTACATCGTTCTGGCGACGTGCAATGTCAGCTCAGCCTTGGGGGCCGACGAACCGTCGAGAGCGACAGGGATGTGGCTGAGAACTCCGGTCTCGTCGACCGGGACGACCACGCCATCACGGTCTTCCCACTCAAGACGGTCCCAGGTCACGTCGTGATAGGCCGGAAGGTTCGCGGCGATCTCCTTGGTGATCAATTCTGCCGACGCAAGGCCAAGGGGAGATCCAAGAGCAGACGAAATATCGTCGATGATCGCCCAGTCGACCCGAGCCTGGCCCGGGGCCGGTCGGACCTTGTTGACCTTCTGCACCCGGCCTTCGACGTTGGTCACCGTTCCGTCCTTCTCGCTGAAGCCGGCGGCAGGCAGGATGACGTCGGCACCCCGGTTGGAGTCGTTCAAGAAGAGGTCGATGGAGACGACCCACTCTGCCGCTTCCAGGGCCTCTCTGGCAATGGAAGAGTCGGGCATGTCACGCACTGGATCTGCTCCAACCATGAGAAGTGCACGCACTTCTCCCGACTCGAGACCTTCGAGGATCTCCCGTGTTCCGCGGCCGGTCTTCAGAGTCGACACTCTGCCGGCACCAAGATCTGGGGCCAAACCCATGTCCAGAGCACCGTAAGTGTTCGACCGGCCGTTTAAGGGCAGGAGCCGGCATACACCGGCGTTCTGCCGAGCCACCGCCGCGACTGCCTCCGCCAATCGAGGGCCGTCAGCATGGCTGGCAATCCCCACCAGCGCCACGACCTTGTCCACCGCAAGCGCCGCAGAGACCTCCTCGTACTTGCCCGCGGTGATCTCCTCGAGAAGCTCAAAACCTCCGCCTGGCCGATAAGTGATCTTCTGGCTCGCCCGGTCGTCGAGACCGGTGCGACGAGGATGGACGACGACAAGGGTCTTTCCCAGCTCTTGTGCCGCCCGCCGCACTCGCAAATACAATGTCGGGTGCTCTTCTTTGAGGTCCGGGCCCCATACCAAGATGGTGTCGGCATCGTCGATGTCGTTGATAGAGGCCCGGTCGACCGTCGCAGCCAGGAAATGAGATGCCAGCCCATCGTCGAGCCGGGCGTCCACGTGAGGGGTTTCGAGCACCTCGCTACAGAGCCGCGAAAGGGCATATGCATCCTCGTTGGTGCCGTTGGCACCGCCGACTACACCGATTGCCTCGCCACCATCCTCCTCCCGGATGAGATCGAAGCGATTGGCGACGATGTCGATGGCCTCACCCCAACTGACTTCGACCAACTCCCCTCCCCTTCGGACCAGCGGAGTCGTGAGCCGATCGTCGGAGCGCAGATACTCGAAACCGAAGCGGGCCTTGTCCGACAGCCACCCGTGGTTGGTGCCGTCGTGGTCGACCCCGGTGTATCGGAGGATCTCATTCTGACTTGCATGGATCTCCATGCGGGGATGAGCCGTGTCCTGTAACGAGGAGGTCTCGACCTTCCGCAGATCCCAGGGCCGGGCCCGAAACCTGTACGGCTTGGCCGTGAGTGCTCCAACCGGGCAAATCTGCACAGTGTTCCCCGAGAAGTAGGAAGAGAACGGCAGGTCGGGGAATGTGTTGATCTCAGTGTCATTGCCCCGGTCTTTGAATTCGATCAGAGGGTCGCCAGAAATCTCGTCGGAGAAGCGTGTACACCTGGCGCAGAGGATGCACCGTTCCCGGTCGAGAAGAACCAGGTCAGAGATTGGTATCGGCTTCTCGTAGGACCTTTTGATCTCGACGAAACGAGATTCTCCCGGCCCATACGCAATCGCCTGGTCTTGGAGCGGACACTCGCCACCCTTGTCACAGACCGGGCAATCGAGTGGATGATTGGCCAGGAGGAATTCGAGGATCGCCTCTTGGGCCTTTTTGACATCGGCGTTCTCGGTGTCGACAACCATGCCGTCGGCGACCGGGTTGGTACACGAGGTGATCATCAGAGGTCCGCGCGGGGTCTCAATCTCAACAAGACACATACGACACATCCCGACGGGATTCATCCGCTCGTGCCAACAGAATCGGGGGATGTGCGTACCGTTGTCCTGCGCTGCCTTGATCAGCATCTCCCCGGCCGGCACCTGATGCTCGGTGCCGTTGAGTGTGATGGTCACGAGCGTGGATTGTTCGCTCATTGTTGGCGGTCACCCTCACCGGACGAGTCAGAGCCCCCAAATGCTACTTCTGGGGGGCGACCCCCAGACCCCCGATCGCCGCTCGTCCCAGCGCCACCGTTCCCTCGGCGGTCACCCTCACCGGACGAGTCAGAGCCCGCTCGGGTCGGAGTCTTCGTGAAGGGGCACCGACCTTGCTCAACATGGGCTTGGACTTCGTCGATGAAGTAGTCCTTCAATGCCTTGATCGGCGAGACCGCCGACGGCCCCAAAGGGCAGATGGTGGTCATCTTTGGAGGCCAGCCCAGACCGATGCTTATCCCGTCAGACACATCCACTGCCAGATCGAGATCGACAGCCCTACCTTGACCGTCCTCGATCCGCCGCAGGATCATCTCCAGCCACGTAGTCCCCTCACGACACGGGGTGCATTGCCCGCACGACTCATGTGCAAAGAACCTGACAATTCGCTCGGCCGCCCTCACCATGCATGTGTCCTCGTTCATCACGATGACCGCACCCGAGCCCAACATCGAGCCGGCAGCCGCTGTCGCATCTTTGCTGATCTCGAGATCGAGATGGAGCTCGGGGACAAACCAGGGAGCGGAGGCACCGCCGGGGATCCACGCTTTCAAACCTTTGTCACCAGGGAGACCCTCGCCGACCTCGTATATGAGCTCCCGCCAGGTGATGCCGTGAGGCAGTTCGTAGTTGCCTGGTCTATTGACGTGACCCGACAGTGACATCATGAAGGTGCCGGTATCGGCACTGTCGGTCAGACCGGAGTACTCACCCGACCCCATGGCAAGGATGTGTGGGAGGTTGGAAACCGTCTCTACATTGTTGACAATCGTCGGCATCATGTAGAGACCCTTGGCCGCCGGGAAATAGGGCGGCTTCAACCTCGGCTCACCACGCAACCCCTCCAATGAGTTGATCAGCGCAGTCTCCTCGCCGCAGATGTAGGCCCCACCACCCAGGTGAACCGTCAGTTCCAGGTCATAGTCCGACCCGAAAATGCCCTTTCCCAGGTAGCCCTTCTCGTAGGCCTCATCGACCGCGGCTTGCACCCTTCGGGCGGGTTTGGGGTATTCACCACGGATATAGACAAAGGAGTGATGAACTTCGTTGGCGATCGCCGTGATAATGATTCCCTCGACCATCTGATGTGGATCGCGCTCGAGCAACTGGCGATCCTTGAAAGTGCCCGGCTCGGACTCGTCCCCGTTGATCACCAGATACGAGGGTCGCGCCGGTGCCAGGAAGCTCCATTTCAGCCCGGCCGAGAATGCAGCGCCTCCACGGCCGAGAAGACCTGAGCCCTTGACCTCTTCGACGAGCTCGTCCCGGCTCCGCCCGAGGGCACGCCTCGCCTGTGAATAGCCTCCTGTGGCCTCATACGTCGCAAGGGTGTGGGAGTCGCTGGGATGCTCCATCATCCGCCGGGTCACTACGAGAGGCGTGATCAAGGCCCGTCCTCGCTTCCCACGGTGCCCAATGGCTGAAACGAGGGATAGGGCCCCACCGCACCGCTCTCTTCACGGATCGCCCACTCGAAGCTGCGGACTCCACCAAACAGTTCTTGCATCTCATCGGTGTTGACGACGGTGGGCTGGGCCGTCTTCAGCCAACGAACCAGTTCCCGCGCTTTATCGGGGGTGACTCCTTCGACGAGCTCGTAGTTGACTTGAATCGATGGAGCGCCGCCACAGGCCCCGATGCACTCGACGTGCTCCACCGACAACAGGCCGTCTTCATCGGTCTCACCGTGGGGAACTCCCGACTCGTCTTCCACCGCAAGCAGGACGTCGTCACCACCGAGAAGCATGCATGAGATCGAGGTGCAGCAGGAAACCAGGTAGCGGCCGGTCTTCTCCCGCTTGTACATCGTGTAGAAACTGGCCACTGCCTGTACCTGGGCGGGAGTGATGCCACACCAAACCGCTACTTCTTCCATCCCCGCGTTGGTCAGATACCCCTCTTCTGCCATTGCCAGATAGAGAAGAGGCATGACCGCAGACCTCTTCTCCGGATAGCGAGAGATGATCGCGCGGGCCCGTTCCTGCGTGACGTCGGACCAGTGACTCATCGGGGCCGGAGAATAGGGGTTGGGGGGATCGCTAGTGAAACCAGGTTCAAGCGGCTCCGACCGTGGAAACCCCGCAAACTCGACCTTGTTTGGCCTGAACCATTGAAGGGTCGCGACGCAGAGCTCATCGCTGGGGTCAACGTACCCGCTCTAGCGACGACACGAGGGCCGAGATCAAGAAATCGACATCCTCGGTGTCGGTGATCAAAGGAGGTCGCAGCTTCAACACGTTGCGACGTCGTCCCGCCGCCCCAACCAGAACCCCGGCATCTCGCATCCTCTCAATGAGGAGGGCTGTCTCCGCGGGAGCGGGCGCCTTCGAGTTTCGGTCGGCAACCAGCTCGAGACCTATCAGCAGTCCGCTACCGCGTACGTCACCAATCAACGGTTGGGATGCGGTGAGATCGTTCAACGATCTCTCGAGGTAGTGACCAGTCCGGGCCGCATGTTCCACCAGATTCTCTCTTTCGATCACATCCAGCACAGCGAGACCGGCCGCACAGGACACCGGGTTACCCCCGAATGTGCTGAATAGGGCTGTTGCGTCGAGGAACTGATCGAGAAGATCGAGACGCGTTGCCACCACACCGAGCGGCTGTCCGTTGCCAACCGGCTTTCCCATGGTGACGATGTCGGGTGTGAAGTCCCTCAACTGGTGCCCCCACATCACGCCCATGCGCCCCAAGCCAACCTGAACCTCGTCAGAAACCACCAAACCCCCATGATTGCGGACAACCCCGGAAACGGTTTTGACGAATCCCGACGGGAGGTCGGGAATGCCATTGGACGTCAGACCCGGGTCGATAAAGACACCGGCGGGCTCATAGCCTCGAAGCGCTAGTTCGGAGATGGCCCGCTCGACGTCGCCAGCTGTCTCTGCCTCTGTCGGCGGATCGGCCCGATAGGTGTCAGGGACGCCGATGAGGGCCACATTTGAGCCGAGGGTGGCATCGTCCTCATTGGTGATGGCCAATGTCGCCTCGGTCATGCCGTGGTAGGAGCCTTTCATCACCAGAAGACCCTCTCGCCCGGTGAGTCTCTTCACGATCTGGCTGGCGACATCATTTGCCTCACTCCCCGAGTTCACAAACAGAGTTGCGTCGAGGTCGAGCCCGAGGGTGGAGGTGAGCTTTTGGGAGTACTCGACAACTGTCGAGTTGAGATACCTGGTGTTGATGTTCAGCGTTGACAGCTGCCGTGATATCGCGTTGATGACATGTGGGTGCCCATGCCCAACGACGGGCACATTGTTGTAGAAGTCGAGATACGGCTTCCCGTCTTCTCCGTACACCCACATGCCGCGGGCGGCCACAACGTGGAGCGGTTCGCGATAGAAGTGAGGGGAATTCTTGCCAAGCGACGATTCACGCGCTTCGCGTAAGGCCGCCGTCGGAACTGCACCCTTTCTCGATGGGAAACGGAGGTTTCGTCGGATCTCACCCTCGACTTCAGGTGCGGCCTCGACTGCAGCGTCGATTCTTTGACCCAGGAACGCGATATCAGGACCGTAAGCAGAGTCATCCGGCCACAAGGCCGCTCGGGTCGCGGTGATGACCGCACCCATGGCCATCCTCGCCAAGGCCAGGTCGTAGAGCACGTCGACCTCGGCTTCTTCGAGCGGATGGACGTCGTCATACCCGACGACTACATCGAGGATCGCATCGGGTGAGGGGTCCGGGCGCTCCGACAGATAGGCCGCCACGGCAAGCTCAGCAATCAGCGGCCCGTAGACCATGTCACCGAAGTCGATGATGCCTGCGACCTCGGCGGGTCTTGTCGGGTCCACAACGAGATTGGACATGTGGGCGTCTTGGTGAATCACCTGATGACGGAGACGGGCGCACCGTGGCAGCGTGTGATCCCGGCTGCGCTCAATGACGGAAGTGACTTGACGGCGGACCCGGTCATCGGTGATGTACTGCACGTAATCGAGCAGTCGAGGAACCCTCGATAGATCCCAGGGATGATCCCCTCGGGCAGCCGGATGGAAGAAGCTGCCGAGAGCACGATCCAGAACCGCCAGAGTCCGCCCGGTGTTTTCCCGAAAGGCACGTGTGTCGTATCCCGATGCATCGGAACTCACGCCTTCCAGCCAAGACAAAAGCCGTGTCACGTGTGGCTGACCATTTGGCAGCCCCACCGTCGCACGGCTGGCCCCGGTGACCGTGGGCAGCGCACGTGGCACCGGAACCGAGTCATCTACTCGTTCGATGTGCTTGAGGGCGTCAATTTGGAAGTCGATCGACGACTCAGGCTCATCTTCATTGCAGACCTTGAAGAGAAAGTCTCCCCGATCGGTTTCTACCCGGAAGTTCTGGTCGCGCTCGCTGTCGAGCGGAGTGAGCCGACCTTCGAGGGCGAAATCGGCGCGAAGCGCTCGCCGGACGACCTCCAACGGAACGTCGGGAGTGTTTCTCTTGAGAAACCTCATAGCGCCGTCAGGTATCGAGACGCCGACTCCTCAGCGGTCGACGTCACCCATCACCGGATCCATCGAAGCGATGGTGGCGACGGTATCTGCCATGAGACTGTCGGCCATGGTGATCGGCAAAGCCTGGAGGTTGTAGAAAGAGGGGGCACGAGTGTGCATCCGGTACGGGTTGGCCTCTCCGTCGGAAACCAGATAGCACCCCAACTCTCCACGTGGCGATTCGATGGCGACATAGGTCTCGCCCGGGGGCACTTTGAAACCTTCTGTGAACAGCTTGAAATGGTGGATGAGCGCTTCCATCGACTGATCGATCCGCGCACGTGGTGGTGGAGTGATTTTGCGGTCATCTATTCGATAGTCGCCTTTCGGCATCGTGTCCATGACCTGCTCGACGATCTTCAGCGACTCGGTGATCTCCAGAACTCTCACCCGGTATCGGTCATAGACATCGCCGTTCTCCCCAACAGGAACCTCGAACTCGTATTGATCGATGCCTGAATAGGGAAATGCCTTGCGGAGATCCCAGGAGATACCCGTAGCGCGGAGTATCGGTCCTGTGATGGAGAAGGCCGTCGCCTCCTCCTGCGAGATCACACCGACACCTTTCGTCCGAGAGAGCCAGATGGGATTCTCCTTGAGCAGATCGTCGTAGGAAACGAGCCGTTCCGGGAGATCCGCGAGGATCGCCGCTACATCATCTTTCCAGCCTGGGGGAAGGTCGGCGGCGACACCGCCCGGCCTGATGTAGTTGTGATTCATCCTCAGTCCGGTTGTCTTCTCGAAGAAGGCAAGGATCGACTCCCGCTCCCTGAAGCCATACAACATCATCGAGAGTGCTCCGATGTCCATCCCGTTGGTGGCGAGTGCGACTAGATGAGACGAGATGCGGTTCATCTCGGTCATCAGCACCCGTATCGCAGCGGCCCGCTCCGGCACCTCGATGTCGAGCAGGTTCTCCACCGCCAACGAATAGGCCAGCTCACCGTGGAGGGGCGCCAGATAATCCATGCGAGTGACGTTTGTCGGACCCTGACCGAAGGTCAGCTGTTCGGCCGTCTTCTCCATGCCGGTGTGGAGATATCCGATTATCGGCTTGGTTCGTTTGATGATCTCGCCTTCGAGCTCTATCTGAAGACGCAGGACCCCGTGGGTTGACGGGTGTTGGGGGCCCATGTTGACGATCATCCGCTCGTCGTCAGCGACCTCGTCGTCAAACAGGTAGTCGTCATCTACCACCGTGCCGACCTGGCTGGCCAGCCGTTCAACTGTCTCCTCTGCCAGGATTTCCTGGTCTCCCTCGTCGGTGGGTTGGAACTGTGGCTCCTCGGTTCCCGCTATCCAGATGTCGACCGTGTCGGTCGAATCTTCGACAGCCCCCACGACGGTGTCATCACTCATCTCAGCCGACCTTGTGCGATTCTTTGAACTGGACCGGGACACTCCCGACACCGAAGTCCTTGCGAAGCGGGTGCCCATCCCAGTCGTCGGGCATGAGAATTCTGGTCAGGTCGGGATGACCGTCGAATCGGATCCCGAACATGTCGAACACCTCACGCTCACCGAAGCCCGCCCCAGGCCATAGTGGGGTCAGGGAAGCGATCAGTGGCTCCTCTCGTCCCACGGCGGTGATCATTCGCAGGCGAATTCGGTGCTTCATCGAAAGCAGATTGGCCACCACTTCGTAGCGCTCGGATCGTTTCCGCATCCAATCGACCGCGGTCACGTCGGAACAGGTCTCGAACCCGGCGTCCTTGGCGGCTGTAGCAAACTCACCCCATTGATCAGCTGGGATATGAGCCACGTCCTGACCGTGAGCGACATCCCAAGTCACCGACTCGAATGCCTCGGCCAACGAGGCGAGGGTCTCGCTCACCGGGCTCCCAGAAGTCATCGGACTATCTCTCGGGCCATGATCTTGTCGTGAAGTGTGAGGATTCCGTGCATGAGGCTTTGTGGCCCCGGTGGACATCCCGGCACATATATGTCAACTGGCACGATCTGGTCAACCCCTTGAACGAGGGCGTAGTTATTGAACATCCCCCCTGATGAGGCACACGCTCCCATTGACACGACCCACTTGGGGTCGGGCATCTGGTCATAGACCTGACGCAACACCGGAGCCATCTTCTGGCTCACTCGGCCGGCAACGATCATCAAGTCTGCCTGCCGTGGCGATGCTCTGAAGACTTCCATGCCAAACCGAGCAAGGTCGTAGTGAGCCGAGCCTGTTGCCATCATCTCGATGGCACAGCAAGCCAGCCCGAAAGTCGCCGGAAACATCGAGCGGGTGCGAGCCCAGTTGGCTGCTCGCTCCACCGTGGTCATCAGCAGATTGCCGGGAGCGGTCGTTGCCATCAGGCTGCTTCTCTGACCTGGTCGTGCACATACCGCGCCCTTCGCTTCACGTTCCAATCGAGTGCGCCACGCTTCCAGACGTACATCAGAGTCTCAACGACAAAGAACGTGAAAATGAGGACAGCGGCGATGCCATACCAACCGAGTGCGGTCCAAATCGAAGCCCATGCAAACAGGAAGATGATCTCCACATCGAAAATCACGAAAAGCATGGCGACCAAATAGAACTTGACCGGAAACCGTTGCGATGGTTCCACCTCGGGGACGATTCCACATTCGTACGGATCGAGTTTTTCCGGAGTCGGGTTGTCCGGACTGAACATCCTCGAGACGAGAAGTGAAACCGCCACAAATGCGGCAGCTAAGAAGAACATGATGCCGATGGGCAGATAGTCGGCCAACGTCACGTTTCTGAGCTTAGAACGGCCCGACACCCTCAGGTAATTCGCAGGGCTTGCCGAGACCTATTGTGCTGAAGATGTTCGACATCAACCAGGTCCGAAGTGCGTTTCCGGCGCTCAACCGGCTCGACAACGGAAGACCAGCAGCATATCTCGACGGCCCCGGCGGCACCCAGGTCCCACACTCGGTTATCGAAGCGATGAGACGGGTCCTGGTTGAGGGTGTTTCCAACCTCGGTGGCGGGTTTCCGCCTTCTGCAGCAGGGGAGAACATCACTTCGCAGGCGCGCTCCGCAATGGCAGACTTGTTCAATTCCGACCCGGGCGAAGTTGTCTTCGGTCAGAACATGACGAGCCTGACGTTCGCACTCAGCCGGGCGCTCGCCGCTAGCTGGAGCGAAAACGATGCCATCGTTCTCACCAGCCTGGATCACGACGCCAACTACACGCCGTGGGTCCTGGCGGCCGAGGAGCGCGGTGTCGAGGTGAGAGTTGCCGACTTCGACATCGAATCGGGTCTGCTCGATCCAGATAGCGTCATTGACCTCATCGACGACCGAGTTCGCCTCGTCGCAGTTGCCTTTTCATCCAACGCGATTGGGACGAAGGTCGACATTCCTCCGATTTCGGCCGCCGCCCACCAGGTCGGTGCATTGGTGTTCGTAGATGCGGTGCATGCGGGGCCACATCACCTCATCGACGTGAAGGATCTCGACTGCGACTTTCTCGCCGTGTCTGTCTACAAGTTCTTTGGCCCGCACATCGGCGTCCTCTACGGTCGGGCTGACCTGCTCGCTTCTACAAGCGCTTTCAAGGTGCGTCCCGCTCCGTCCGACCCTCCGGGCAAGTGGGAGACCGGAACCCAGAGCTTCGAATCCCTCGCGGGTGTGACCGCCGCAGTCGATCACATCGCCTCGCTGGGCTCAGATGGGGCGACGAGACGTGGATCGCTCGAGATGGCCTTCGCCGAGATCGACCTCTATGAGAAGACGCTGGGACAGCGATTCCTCGACGGGATCGATCGTCTCGAGAAGGTGTCACTTCATGGCGTGCGTGGTCTGCAGTCGCGGGGTCCCACCTTCGCCATCTCGGTCGCCGGTGCTGGCGCAGATCGGGTTGCGTCACATCTCACGGACCTGGGGATCTACGTATGGACCGGGCATTTCTATGCAGTGAACGTCATGAAACGACTCGGTCATCTCGAAGATGGGGGCCTGGTTCGAATCGGATTTGTCCACTACAACACTTCTGGGGAGATCGACCGACTTCTTGAAGGTCTTGCCGAGGTTTAGCCAGGATCAGGCCAACAACAGATCAGCGAGGTCGGCTATGTCCCCGACCACCACGTCGGGCATGTCGGTCGGGATACTCCAAACTGCCCCGGGTCGCTTGACGAAAACGGTCCCCGCCCCAGCGGCGGTCGCCCCGGCGCAATCCCAGTCATGAGCAGCCACCAAAGTGAGATCACCGATGGGGATGCCCATCACCGCGGCGGCGTGGTGATAGGGCGCCGGATCCGGCTTGAACCGACCCACCTCCTCGACTGAGATCACCTTGTGTAGAAATGGCGTTAACCCAGCATTCTCAATCTGGTCGGTCGCCACAACCGTCGAGCCATTGGTGAGGGCGACCATCACATAGCCACCCTCAAACAGACGTTTCAGAGCGTCAGGGACATCAGGATGGGGAGGCAGCGTCATCATCTCTGCGACCGCATCGACTGCTTCCTCTCCACGGAGTGACAAGCCTCGCTTCACCGCGACCGTGAGCAGAGCCTCCACTCCGATATCGCCAAACGGTCGATAGTTGTCCATTGCGTTGGCAACAAGCGAACCGTGGAGCATGCGGGCGAACCACTCGCCCACCGGTGGGTCTGCCCCGAAGATCGCCTCGAGCTTCGCTTTGATAGGAGCGAGGCTGAGCAGAGTTTCATTGACGTCGAATGCGAGTATTGGCGTCTTCATCAAAAACCAGCGGTTTCGGGCCGCCCCTTCGCTTCAACCTTAGGTTGCGGAGTAGGTGTTAGGCGGTCGGGAGCGTGCGGACTATCGCAGCGAGCGAGTTGTAGGCGTGCTCGCCGACGTCCTTGTCATCCTCATCGAGGAGATTGGCCATCACCTTCAGGGTCCACTCCATGAGTGAGCGATTTCGAAGACCGGTGTGGGCAAGGGTTCGCATCACCGACGGGTACCCGATGAGCTTGACGAAAATCCTCGACATCTTGTAATAGAGGCCGTATTCGTCCTCCAATCGCTGTGGATAGCGATA
>JBAVIK010000389.1:0-4615 GCA_049686815.1 Acidimicrobiia bacterium
CGCCTGATGAGCAAGCGGAGAGAAATGCAGCTGCGCTCAGAGCAACCAGACCGAGACGTCTCAAATCAGCGTGTCCAACATCACCGCGGCAAAAAGAGTCGACAGATACACCGTCGACGTCGTGAACAGGCGCATCGCCCTATCCGGGTCGAGATAGACACGCCAGGTCTCCCACAGGAACCATCCACCGAGACCGAGCGCCGCCGTTAGGTAGATCCAAGACATGGCTCCCAAAGGGACCAACAGGAGAGAAACACCCACCATCAATATCGTATAGAGAAGCATCCGACGTGTCGTCGCCACGATCCCAGCAACCGCAGGGAGCATGGGAATGCCGGCCGCCGCGTAATCGTCTTTGTACCGGACGGCTAGCGCCCAAAAGTGAGGTGGGGTCCAGTAGAAGACGATGAAGAACAGGACCCACGCAGGAATCCCAACGGCTCCGGTGACCGCGGCCCACCCCACCAATGTCGGTGCCGCACCGGCCGCACCGCCGATAACGATGTTCTGGACTGACCTTCGTTTCAGAGCGACTGTGTAGACGAAGACGTAAAACAGAAGGGCGGCAGTCGAGAGCGAGGCGGCCAAGAGATTGGTGGTGATCCAGAGCCAACCAAAGCCAGCTAACCCCAAGATGATCCCGAAGATCAGCGCATTCTGGGGAGGCACCTCATGACGGGCGAGCGGTCGTTGCCGGGTTCGACGCATCACTCCGTCGATGTCACGATCGAGGTAGCTGTTGAGGGTGTTGGCGCCACCGGCCGAAAGGCTTCCACCGAAGAGAGTTGCAAATACGAGCCACGTCCCAGGCCAGCTCCCGGCAGCCAGGACCATCGAGGGCACGGTGGTTATGAGGAGCAGCTCGATTATCCGTGGCTTGGTCAACGCCACGTAAGCGGCCAGCCGACTCCGAACGTCGACCGCCTCGACCTCAACTCGTGGCTCAGTCGACATCGCTCGACTCCTTGGTCTCGTCCCGTTCTCTGTTTGCTCGGGCCTTCTTCTCGGCCCACCTCAGAAGAATGACGGCGAGCAGTGCCGGGATCACGAAGACCCCGATTTCATCGATCCCCCAGTAGTGGGCCAAGGTCAGCATCAGCCGGCCAGGATCGTCAAACCGAGTGCGGTTAATCCAACCATGAGTACAAGCATCGCGTATTGAGAACGAACAGCGTCACGCCCGAAGTCCGCCAGAGCACGATCGTGCGCTAGAACCACTCCGAGCAGATGCCCTCCAACGATAGAGGTCACTTGGATGTACCAGATGGGCTGGCTGGTGCGGATGAAGAAGTCGACACCCCTCTCAGCAGTTCCGAACACATCCCATCCGAGGCCAAACGGATCCGAAATCGCCGCGATCAGCTGTTGGCCCTCGAAGATGATGAGTGTGAAGTAGTGAGCAAAGGCATAGGCGAGCGCAATTGGCACCAGCGTATGGGCAAAGCGCTGCACCACAGAAGAAGCCGTGTGCCTTCCACCGCTCAACCTGGCGGCCATCCATGAAGCGACCCAGAATCCCAGGGCGACCACGGCCACGGATAGCACCAGGAGAACCGTCTGGCCACCCGTTGTCTCGAGAAGGCCAAAAGTGATGTTGCCAAACCAATTCGTGCCGGATGCCCCGTCATACGAAACGGTCCCGATCATGGCCACCACGAATACCCATAGACCCCGCCACTCAGGCAATACCGTCAACGAACGCAACCAGCCTCTCCAGACCATCTTCCCGTCGGCTCTTCGACCGAGAGGTGAGATCGCCGAGAACAATCGGTTGTAGATGGTGAAGGCATCAAACGAGGTCAGGCCGCTCTCGCGACCGACGAGCCCCATCACCAGAATCAAGTAGACCGTGTACCCCAGTGCCGCAATACCCAAGGCTGCCGGATCGCCCGAACTCGGGCTGACCAATTCGAACCAAGTCACGCCAACAAAGACGAACGTGGCCGGCCAGACGCCAACACGATGCAACACCCGAGGCCGATCGATGGTCGCCCTGCTTCCGAAGGTCCTCCACGGGTTGAGGTCCGCATACCAGTTGCCGATGAGGGCTGAGGCAAAGGGAACGACCAGCCAAAACACAACCCACATCGTCACCGGTGCGATCGTCGGGCGGGTCGGGTCGCGATCGATTCCAAACACGTCCGGGACGACCTGACCGATCACCACCAGAAGTGACACAACGCCAACGGTGGCCAGGATTGGATGCAGTCTCGCCCGAAGACCTGTACCGACGTATCGGGGACCATCCTGAAGTCTGGGCTCGGGCCAGAGAAGAGCGAGTGCGACAAACGAGATCACCAGGACAACTGCACCGCCGACGACGAAGAACTCGAGTGGAACTGGAAGGTCGAGCCGTCCACCGATCCCGTGAGCCATCGCCGTTGCCGGGGCAGTAGCGACAAACACAAACGTCGCTATCAAACCAGGGATCAACCTGCGCATGGCGAAACGGTAGGAGTCACAATCGAGAAGACTCAATCGCGGCTGCTACGGGCCTCCGAGGAAAGACGTCAACTCGTTGAAAATAACGTCTGGATGGGTCCAGACGACTTCGTGACGAGCATGCGGTATCTCGACCACCTCGACGTCGGGTATCAATGCGGCCAGCTGGTACTGCCATGCCGGCGGCACGAGGAGATCGTCGGTGGGGATGACCACCTTGGTTGGAATCCCGAGTCGTCCAATCCACGCCCGGGAGTCAAAGCGGAGCAAGGCGAATGTCGCCTGTGCCCCGGCATCGGGGTTGCGTCGATGGGTCTCTTCCCACAACCACCTGCCATGTTTGAGCGAAACGGCGTGTGTGGCGAGCAGATAGCCAGTCCTCGCCTCCGGAGTACCCAGACCTGTGAGACGCTCCCACCCCCGCGCCAGAAACGCCCCGATTCGACGCAGCCACCTCACCTGGTCGGAGTGATTGGCGAAGGTGGCGATGAGAACCAACTTCGAAACCCGCCCGGGGTGACGATGAGCCAAGGACTGAGCGATGGTTCCTCCCATCGAATACCCAACCACCTCCACCGACCCGACCCCAAGCGAATCGAGTACCGCTGCCATGTCGTCGGCGACGTCCTCTACCTCGAAGCGGCCGGTTGCCACCGCGGACAAACCATGGCTCCGATGGTCGATCATGATCACCCGGCGGTCGGTGGCCAGCTTCTGGCCGATCTGGTACCACTCACCGAGTGAGGACCCGGCGAGTCCATGGATGAGCAAGATCGGCGTTCGATCCGCGGGCCCGGCCTGGCGGACCAGGAACTCCTCATCCCCTACGAAGATGGTGGAACCGGAGAGCCTCCAGGGGTGCTCCTGCGGTGGCTTGAACTGGGGACGCAGAGTTGGCGCAAACAGCCGCCACACCACAAAGCCGAAGACTCCCAATCGCAGGAAACGTCTCAACCCAGGTCTCCGGTGGCAAAGGCGAGATCCTCCACTGGTTCGCCCCCGATCAGGTGCTCTTCGATGATTCGATCGAGCTTCGACACGTCGAGCCTGGCATACCAGGTGCCCTCCGGATAGACCACCGCCACAGCCCCTTGCTCACAAATACGGAGGCAGTCCACCTTGGACCTGAGCACCGTGCCGTCGCCCCCTGAAACGGGCTGAGGGTCGGCGGCCATGTCACCCTGCCATGCCGGAGGAGCGGTGGTCGCACCCAAGGCTTTGAGACGACTCTTCAGGTGTCTCCACAGATGATTGGTTGTATCCACCGAAGCACACTTTGGGTTCGACTGGTCGGCACAGAGCAAGATATGTCTCTTCGCCCCAGGGATCGAAAGCGCCTCGGCGATGTTCTCGAGTCTCAGATCCGGATCCACAGCGACAGTTAAGCCACTCTGATCGTCTTCCCAGAAGTGAGACGGCCGATGACCCGAGCGTCGTCGTCGTCGAGATCGCTGAGGAAACCGTCGACACGGCCCTCGCTCATCGCGATCAGGAGACCCCCACTCGTCTGAGCATCCACGAGCAGCTTCAACTGCTCCACCTGCAGGTGGCTGTCGACAATTGGCAGCATTGCATCGAGATTGCGTTTTGACCCTCCGGGCCACATCCCTTGCGCCAGCAACTCGGTGACTCCGGCAATCACCGGTACTTCTCCGAAATGGATCTCAGCACCGGTTCCCGATGCTGCGCACATCTCACCGAGATGACCTAGAAGCCCAAAGCCCGTGACATCGGTCGCGGCACTGGCTCGACCGACCATCGTCTCCCCGGCCTTGCGATTGGTGCGACTCATGACATCGATTGCCAACCGCTCCAGGGCTGGGGGGCAGGCCCCCCGTTTGATCGCGGTGGTGATGATTCCGACTCCCAAAGGCTTGGTCAGGATCAGGAGGTCACCGTCCGAGCCGCCACCATTGGTCACGACGTTCCCTTCATCGATCACACCCGTAACTGCGAAACCGTAGTGAGGCTCGGGTCCGTCTATCGAGTGACCCCCAACCACGGTGCATCCGGCCTCACTCATGACATCCATGCCACCCGCCACGACCGCCGCAGCCAGATCAAACGAAAGGTCATCACGAGGCCACGCGAGATACTGCAAAGCCGTCAGCGGCTGGCCGCCCATGGCGTAGATGTCACTGAGGGCGTTGACCGCGGCGATCCGACCCCAGAC
>JBAVIK010000390.1:0-6549 GCA_049686815.1 Acidimicrobiia bacterium
GTGGCACACGACGCGTACACCGCTCACCAGATGGTCGAGCATGATGACGTCAACGTGCTCTGCCTGGGTTCGAGAGTGGTTGGCGAGGCGTTGGCGGAGGATTTGATTACCACCTTCATCGGAGCCAAGTTCAGCCGCGAGGACCGTCATGTCCGCCGGCTGGACAAGATCAGGGCGATGGAAGCCTAAGAACCTGAATCAGTGATCGAATCCTGAGCAACCCGCACCATCGTCTCCAGACCGGTGACACCGACCTGACCTGAGACACGACCGAGGTTGTTGTTCTCCCCGTCGAGGACCACCCAGAATGGCGTTCCGGTCATGCCATAGGCCGTAGCCACAGTGCTCTCAGCATCATCCATGATCACCGGCACCGTCCAGCCTTCGGCCTCGAGCCAATCCTGAGGCGGCCAGTTGGTTCGGGTGGGGTTGGTGAGCGCGGTCACCGAATAGATGTCAACGTCATCGGGAAGATTTCCTGCGTCGAGCCAAGCCTGTACTTCCGGAACCTCTGCCTGACAGTGTGGGCACCAATGGGCGAGGAACACGATGAGCTTCGGTCGGCCGTCCGCCTCGATGGTGGTAGGAACGCCGTTCCAGTCAGCGCCTGACACAGTGGGTGCCGGGAAGCCGATGGTCGGGTCCCCACCTTCCGCCAGGAAGGGAATCGGGTTTCCCTCAGCAGTGACCTCGCCGAAGCCAATCGAAGTGTCGATGGCCGGTTCGTTGGCAATCGACAGTGCCATCAGCACGATCAAGGCAAGGGCGACCACCCCACCGATGACCCACAGGATCGTGGATCTATTGACTTTGGGCTCGGACTTGGAAGGGGCGACAGTTTGTTTAGTCATTGTTGGATGCTCTGACGTAGAACGTAAGTAGGACGGCGATCAGGGTAAACCCGGTTCCCGCCATAAATGGGATGCTCACAAAACCGAACACCTCGACATACCTCGCCGAGCAGGGGTTCAGCGGGTCGCAGGATCCCCCTTCGAGGGAGGGGAAGGCCTGTGTCAAGTAGTGCCAGATCGAAATCAGCAAGCCGCCCAGAGCAAATGGCAGTGCGTAGAACCGGGCTTGGGTCTCCTTCCGGATCGCCCCGACCAACAGGATGATCGACATCGGGTACATCGCAATCCGCTGGAACCAACAGAGCCGGCACGGCAGAAAATGAATGGCCTCCGAATAGACCAGTGAGCCGACGGTCGCCACCAGCGCCACCACCCAGGCAAACCACAAGCCATTGCTCCCCAACATTCCTGCCGCTTCGGGACCCCTGATCAGCCTGTAGCCGAGGAGGCCGACCGCAGTGATCAATGCCACCAGTGAGAGCAGGGCCAGCAGCGAATTGTAGAAAGTGATCGTCTCGGGGGACATGTTCTTGCGGGAGCCTATTGAGATCCCGACGCTCGGCAAACGACCGGCGATGACAAGTCGGTCAGTCCCGAAACAGAGAGGCAGCCCGGACCAGTGCGGCAGCGCCAAATCCACCGATCATGAGCAGAAGCATTCCGGCCCCTCCGTAGTCGAGACAGTTGTACGAGGCGTTGCCAACCGATACGCACTGGGCCCGGACCTTGGTCGAACTTGTCACCGTTATGGCCGAGGCGAGTATCACCAGGCCGCCAGAGATTAGGAAACGGCGAAAGGTCAAGAATCGCCGACGCCGCCAGGCCAGAATCAGCACCGGAAGGGCGATCAGCAGAATCAAGGATCCGATCAAAACCGTCGCAACCACGAAAGTGACGAGCGAGGGCAAAGTGGGTGTGTCCCGGACTTCTACCAACAGCACCATGATCGATTCCTCAGGGGAGGCCGATGTTATCCATATCCGTTCCAGCTCTCGCCCGTCCCCTATTGTCCTATTCACGTGTCCCACCAAGAAACCCCGACGGAGCCCGGCTGGTACGACCATCCCAGTGGCGAGCGGAATATGCAGCGCTATTGGAATGGCGATGAGTGGAGTGGAGCTCCAAGACGACGACCACCCCAGTTGGAATGGTCTGGAATCGTCCTGATCGTCGTTGGAGTAATAGTCGTGTCGGCCCTCAGCTATTGGTTCTGGTTCTCCTGAAGACACAGTGAAAACCGGCGTTCTCTATCCAGGAAAGATGGGGGCCGCATTGGCGGCGGCGCTGACAGGGGAAGTCCTGTGGCCAAGCGACAATCGGTCGACCGAAACTGCCCTAAGGGCCACCCATGCCGGCATACGCGATGTCGGGTCGCTCCAGTCACTGATAGGTGAGACCGAAGTGATCATCAGCGTCTGCCCACCGTCGGAGGCTGTCAACGTTGCCCGAAGTGTCGCTGAACTGGGCTTCGAGGGCCTGTACGTCGACCTGAATGCAGTGGCACCGTCAACGGCAAAACAAATTGGGTCCTTCTTCGGCCGTTTCGTGGATGGGGGCATCGTTGGGCGTCCGCCACCCGCTCCAGACCATGGTGGAACCAGGGTCTATCTCTCCGGCGAAGAAGCCGACAACGTGGCAGCGCTCTTTGAAGGGCCACACCTCGAAACACATGTCATCGGGTCGGATCCGGGAAGCGCATCAGCGGTGAAAATGGCCTACGCCGCATGGACCAAGGGCTCGAGTGCGCTGCTGCTTTCTGTCGCCGCACTCGCAATCGAGGAAGGTGTATTCGACGAACTTGTCGACGAATGGGCTCTCTCACTACCCGAACTGAGTGATCGGCTCCGCCAAATCAGCGACCGTGTTGGGCCCAAAGCCTGGCGATTTGTCGGAGAGATGGAGGAAATCGCTCGCGCTTACGCAGATGCGAACATGCCGGACGGATTCCACATGTCTGCAGCCGAGATATACAGCAGACTCGCTCCACTCAGCGACGAGTCGCCCGGGACCGACACAAACAGGGTTTTGCGGTTGATCCTCGGCGGCGATGAAGATTCATGAGAAATGTGTCCTGATCGGCCCAAGCCGTTCGTAGTGATGCTGTATACGGGATCATTCGCACCGATCAAGGAGAGACCATGAATCAGTACCTGCTATCAACATATGCCGTCGCCGGTGAAGTGCCCGGCGCACCCGCCGGTCCCGACGAGATGCAGCAATTCATGCAACGTGTCATGACCCTCGAAGAGGAGATGGACTCGGCAGGGGTCTTTGTGTTCGGAGGAGCCCTCCATGGACCGGATGCGTCGACAACGCTCGCCAACGGCGAGCGCGATGTCATCCTCATGGACGGACCCTTCGTTGAGACGAAAGAACATATCGCTGGCTTCTACATCATCAGCGCTGAGGACCTCGACGATGCCCTCGCCTGGGCAAGAAAGGTCGTTGTGGCGCTGAATCACCCCATCGAAGTGAGGCCATTCCAGGCGACCGGCAAGGTGGCGGACCACATGGGCAAGAGCGCCGGCGCCTGAGGTCTCGAACGTCGCTCAATGCGACGAACCCTTGTAGTCCCGACCGGATTTGAACCGGCGTTTCCGGCTTGAAAGGCCGGCGTCCTGACCAGGCTGGACGACGGGACCCGGACAGCAGGGAATGTTACGACGGGGTGGGGGTCAGCCCAACTTCTCCCGCGCCTGTTCGATCCGGGCAAGGGTGGGGGCCCTACCCAGCGCAGCCATCGATTCGAACAGTGGAGGGCTCACCGAAGAGCCGGTGACCGCTATGCGCAAGGGCTGAAACACCTTCCCCGCTCCCATCCCCAACCGCTCGGGAAGAGCACGAAGCGCGGTCTCGATCGACTCCGTGCTCCAATCATCGACCTCTCCGAGGGCTGCCAGGCCTGAGGCGAGCATGTCGGTGACACCCTCTTTGCTCATCACCTTGTCCCACGACTTCTCGTCGTAGTCCTCGATCTCGTTGAAAAGGAAGCCGACCTGCGCACCGGCCTCTGGGAGGAGTTTGGTTCGCTCCTGAACCAGCGGCGCTATCTCGATGAAGCGAGCCCACTCCTCTCCTGTGAGGGCACGGCCGACCGCACCCTCGACGTAGGGTCGGACCATCTCATTGAAAGTCGACTCGTCCAAGCCCCGGATGTACTCCCCGTTCATCCAGGCCAGCTTGTCGGGATCGAATGCTGCAGGGTTCTTGTTCACATTCGCCAGATCAAACGTCTCGACCGCAAGGTCACGGCTGAAGACGGTGGTCTCGGCGTCGGGCGACCAGCCGAGGATGGCCAGATAGTTGAAGACTGCGTCAGCCAGAAACCCCTGTTCGCGATAGTCCGAGAGGGCGGTCGCTCCATGACGCTTGGACAGCTTTTTGCCGTCGGTACCAAACAGCAGGGGTAGGTGCGCGTAGGTGGGCTCGATATGCCCCATGGCCCGGGTGAGCAGAATGTGCTTCGGGGTAGACGGAAGGAGATCCTCTCCTCGCGCCACGTGGGTGACTTCGTAGTCGACGTCGTCGACGGTCGATGCCAGGTGGTAAGTCGGTGTCCCATTGGTCCGAAGGATCACAAAGTCGTCTAAGTCCCTGGCTTCAAAACTGACTGCTCCCCGCACCATGTCGTCGAAGACGATTGGCCCAGCCTGAGGTATCGACAGCCGAATCACTCCAGTGTCGTACGGCTCGGAGGGTCGCCGCACATAGTGACCCGGGTGTCTGCCCTCGCTTTGCGCTAGCTGTCGGAGAGCCTCCAACTCGTCCTGGGACCGACCGTCGTAATAGGCGGCACCGGACGCGACCAATTCGTCAGCCACCTCACGGTATCGATCGAACCGGTCTGACTGACGATATGAACCATGAGGCCCACCAATTCCCACTCCTTCGTCCCAATCGAGACCCAACCAGCGCAACGAGGTAAGAATCTCCTCTTCGTAGTAGGGAGTGGACCGCTCACGGTCGGTGTCGTCGACACGCACGATGAAGACGCCAAGGTTGTGCCGGGCATAGAGCCAGTTGAACAATGCCGCTCGTGCCGTCCCGACGTGCAGTGTCCCGGTTGGAGAGGGAGCCATCCGCACCCTCACTGTCACGGTGCGACCACCCGATTGACGAGAGTACCGATCCCATCAACCTCTACTTCCATCACATCTCCCGGGTCGACGGGCCCCACCCCAGACGGCGTGCCGGTGAGGATCACATCACCGGGGAGGAGGGTGGTGAAAGCGGTGATGTAAGCGAGGATTTCGGCAACACCAAAGATCATGTCTGAAGTGAACCCTGCCTGACGAACTTCCCCATTGACCTTGGCGATCACCGCAAGCCGCTCGAGGGGATCCAGTTCGGTCTCGATTGCAGGGCCCAGCGGACAGAATGTGTCGAAACCTTTGGCCCGTGCCCATTGACCGTCACGGCGCTGGAGGTCGCGCGCCGTCACATCGTTGGCGGCGGTGTACCCAAATATGTACTGCGAAGCATCTTCTGCCTTGACGTGGCGGGCAGGACGGCTGATCACAACGGCCAACTCCGCTTCGTGATGTAGCTCTTTGGTGAGCGACGGGTAGATGACTGGAGCGTTTTGGCCTATCACAGAAGTCGCCGGCTTCATGAAGATGAGGGGCTCATCGGGGACATCGTTGCCCAATTCGTCGGCATGCTCTTCATAGTTCCTGCCGACACACATCACCTTGGTTGGGAGGACCGGCGCGAGAAGGCTGACGTTGGGCCACGGGACAACCGTCTCGGTCGGTTCCCATGCTACGAATGGTGACCCTCTGTAGACGAGAACCCCTTCGGCGTCGGCGACACCGTATGCGATGTCGTCACCTGCTTTGATTCGAACGATCTTCATTGAGCGGGGGACGCTACCGGACCACCGCGGCTAGCCCTTCTCAGCGAGACGCAGTGCATATCTGATTTGCTCTGGCTTTGCCATCAGCAACGCCCGGTCGGTCTCTGCCACGGCGGTTGAGCCCGGCCTTTGTTCGTGGGGTGAGGCTGCAAGCCATCGCTGGCGACGGGCGACCAACTGTGGAGTTCCACTCTCCCCAAAACCGCAGATGACCAAGGCGGCCTCGATGTCATCGTGGACTGCAGCCCGCCCTAACGCAGCGGCACGTGCCTGGACGAGACCGATGATCACTTTCTTCAGATTGGGGTCATCGTTTGGAAGGTCGGCCTGGGAAACGATCTTGATCGCCCATCCTGGATCGGGCCCCGCGGACCCGAACTTGCCACCAGTGGGCACGTCAGACGGCTTCTGGGGGACACCCGGTTTCTCCGATCGCCACTTGTTTGCGGCGCCGGGCTCGAGTTTCTCCCGTGGGGCTGTTGCCTCGGTGATCTCGACGTTGGGCTGCTGGGCCATCAGACGTATGAGAGCCAGTGTTTGTACTCGTCGAGCTTGCCGTTGACTACAGCCGCAAAGAGATCTTGCGCTTTGCGGGTGACCGGACCCGGATGCCCCGGACCAACGATTCGGCCGTCGATCTCCCTTATGGGTGTCACTTCAGCGGCCGTCCCGGTAAGAAACACTTCTTCAGCCGTGTAGAGGCTGCCGCGGGCCATCTCCGTCTCCCGGACTTCAACACCTTCCGCCTCGAGCAGTTCGAGAACTGTGTTGCGCGTGATCCCCTCGAGAATTCCCGACGAGACAGGCGGGGTGTACACGACACCCCCGCTGACCGTGAAGATG
>JBAVIK010000391.1:0-4035 GCA_049686815.1 Acidimicrobiia bacterium
GACTACGTCAATGCCGAACTGGGTGGAGTCGATGGCGCCCCTCTCGAAGTGGAGATCTGCACTGTCGGAGATAGCCCGGAAACGGTCGTCGCTTGTGCCCAGCAGTTCGCCAATGACGACGACATCAAGTTGGTGCTGATGGGCACCCTCAACTCGGGGGCCGGCAACGAGGTCTTGGCCTCAGTGGGCAAACCCGTGTTGAGTCTTTCGAACGACGTCCCTGACATAATCACGCCGGGAGTCTTCGCGTTCGATCCAGGTGCCCTCGTTCTCGCTGCGGGATTGCTGCAGTTCGCCGCAGATGGTCTGGGAGCATCGACCTACTCACTACTCGTCCCAGACGATCCGTTCTACACAGATGTAGTCGTCCCGCTGGTCGAGGCACTGGGTGGCCTCTACGACCTGTCGCCTGCCGGCAACGCGGTCACTCTTCCGCTCGAGGGGGACCCGACACCCGCCGTTACGGCGGCCAACGATCTTGACGCCGACGTCATGATCGCCGTTGCCAACGGACCACAGTGCCTGGCCTTCGCCGATGCCGCCAATTCCATCGGGGTCTCGACTCCGATCGTCGCAGCCGACACCTGCATGACGCCTGACGTTATCTCCTCCGGTTCGTTGGATGGCTGGTACGCGATCTCGGTCTGCGAAGGGCCGGTGGACCCGTCGCACCGAACCGACGACCGTTTCACCAACATCGTGGAGCAGTACGCAGGAGACGATCCGTCGATGAACTCCAGCTTCGGGTGTTGGGCACTGGCCAACGTGCTCGTGGCCGCCGACATACTCGGAGGTCTGGGCGGTGCCGAAGCGACCAGCGAGGAGATCGTCGCAGCGATGGACGGCTACTCGGTGGACGATCTGCCGGCGTACCCTTCTGCCTCGTGCCCCGGTCCCGATCCGTTCGTTGGCGCCTGTCTCCGTACGACAACGATCCTTCGTATCGACGGTGACATTGCAGTACCCGAAACTCTCGTCGAGGTGGATGTGGCCCAACTCGGGTTCCTCCTGGAGGGTTAGTGTCGACGACCGACCTGGGGCCGCCTGACACAGCGGCCCCTGGGTGAAGTGGGGAGTTGATCGATGAGGTACGTCGAGTTTGGGATTCTCGGCTTCGGGACGGGTGCCGTCGTGGCAGCCTTGGCTCTCGGCTTGGTAGTTGCGTACCGCGCATCAGGCGTCATCAACTTTGGTCACGGTGCAATCGCCGCCTACACGGCCTACACATACAACTCCATTCGATCGGATGGTCTGATCCCTCTGCCCCCCTTGCCGAATCCGGTGGCCCCGATCGAGGCCGTTCTCGGTGTCGAGATCTTCGACATCCCCACGTATGTCAGCGTTGGTGGTTCAGTTCCGGTCTGGTCAGCCGTTGCACTCTCACTGCTGACGGCGGGGATCATCGGCCTGATCATCCACTATGCGGTTTTCCGTCCCCTCAGGTATGCGCCAACCCTGGCCAAAGTAGTGGCCTCGGTCGGAATCATGATCTTCATCCAGGGCGCGATCGTCATCCGCTTCGGAAGCCGATCATCGCCCGCCGAGCGCATCCTTCCGGACACCAGCGTCGACTGGCTGGGGGCCACATTGCCGGTCGACCGGTATCTGCTCCTCGGGCTGGTCGTGGTGCTCACGGCGGGTTTGTGGGCCTTGTTCCGATTCACGCGTTTTGGATTGGCGACGCGAGCAGCGGCCGAGAACGAACGGTTCGCCACATTGTTGGGCGTGAATGCAGACGCCCAGGCCGCGGTCAGCTGGGTGATGGCCGCGATGCTCGCCGGTCTCGTCGGGATCCTGGCCTCACCGATTGTTGGACTGTCTCCCAATCTGCTGACACTCTTCGTCATTCCGGCGCTGGGTGCTGCGCTCCTAGGTCGAATGTCATCTTTCGTCGTGGCGGCCGCTGCCGGGCTGGGAATAGGGGCTACACAGAGTGTTCTCTTTCTCCTGGAGCAGCGGGCCGACTGGGTGCCTGACATCAACTTGCCCCAGGCCCTCCCGTTCGTCGTCATCGCTCTAGCCATGATCATCCGTGGTGAGGCACTTCCCTCCCGGGGGGCCATCACCGCCGAGCGTCTTCCCGATCCATACGTGCCCCGACTCGACAAGGCAAGGTTATTGGCCTACGGCGCCCTGGGCGCAGGCACCATCTGGCTGGCGATGTTCGCTCCCTTCGAATACCGCGCCGGGCTCATCAACACGCTGGTAGGAGTGGTCCTCGCTCTATCGCTCGTCGTGGTGACCGGATATGTCGGGCAGATCTCGCTGATGCAGATGGCACTGGCCGGCATCGCCGGGTACGGCGTCGCCACATTCTTGACCGACATGGGTCTGTCGCTGCCATTGGCCGTTGTCCCGGCCCTCGGTGCGGCGGTGATCGTGGGGCTCATCACTGCCCTCCCGTCGCTACGGACCCGTGGGGCGAGCCTCGCCATCATCACGTTGGCCAGCGGTCTCGCCATTCAGGAGTTTCTCTTCAAGCACGATGGCTGGTTCGGGAGCGGGGGGACCCGGAACATCGACGCGCCCAGTCTCTTGGGGTTCGAATTCGGGCCTAACTCGAGCTTCCCGGTGGGTGACGGCAAGATCCCCTCTGTCGGGTTCAGCCTGTTCTTGGTTGTCATCACGATCGTGTGTGTGATAGCTGTGATGCGGCTGAGACGATCACGTCTCGGAGAGCAGATGCTTGCCGTCAGATCCAACGAACGGGCTGCCTCCGCCGCCGGCATCAACGTACCTGCGGTGAAGCTTCTTGCCTTCGCGATCTCGGCGCTCATTGCCGGCCTAGCCGGGACGATGACCGCCTGGAAACTCGGTCAATTCACGTCCGACACCTTTGGTGTGTTCGCATCGTTGTCGGTGCTCGCTTTCGCCTACTTGGGCGGGATCTCCACAGTGGGTGGAGCCGTCATGGCCGGCACGTTGTTCGCCGGCGGCATCGGCGTGGTCGTCATCGAAGAACTTCTCAACCTGGACGCCGGGCGATACACAGGTTACGTCGCCGGCCTGGCGCTAATCGTGACCGCTGTGGTCAATAGCGAGGGGATCGACGGATTCCAGCGGAACCAGTTCTTCCGTTTGGTGCGGCGTTTCCGCGGTGCGCCGGTTGAGCAGAACGATGGGGTGGGGGTAGCCGCATGACTTCCCCCGCTGTCCTGGGCACCACGGGCCTCACGGTGCGTTTTGGCGGGCTGCTGGCGGTCAACTCCGTCGACCTCGATTGCCGGCGCGGTGAGCTGACCGGCCTCATCGGTCCAAACGGGGCGGGGAAGACCACCTTCATCGACGCCATCACCGGGTTTCTCCCGCGCAACGCCTCCGGCCAGGTGGTACTGGATGGCTCCGACGTGTCTGGTTGGGCCCCTCATCGTCTGGCCCAGGCCGGACTATGTAGAACGTGGCAGTCTCTCGAGTTGTTTGATGACATCACCGTCCGGGGCAATCTCGACGTGGCCAGTCGTCCCCTGACTTTCGTCAATGGTCTCGCCGACTACTTCACCGGTAGCCATGGCGACGAGCGGGTCGACGAAGTACTCAATACGCTGAACCTCAGCGGTGTTGCCGATCGCCGGCCGAACGAGCTGTCCCAGGGACAACGAAAGTTGGTGGGCGTGGGTCGAGCACTGGTGGCTGATGCTCGCTTGGTGCTTCTCGACGAGCCGGCCGCGGGCCTCGATCGTCGGGAGACGGTTTGGCTCGGCATCCAGCTTCGCCGCATCGTCGATGCCGGCACGCCCGTGCTACTCGTAGACCACGACATGGGATTGGTTCTTTCGGTGTGCGACAGGATTCATGTGCTGGAGTTCGGCCAGCTCATCGCCACCGGCACTCCGGGGGAGATTCGGACCAGCGACGAGGTGATAGCCGCCTATCTGGGTGGGTCTGGCGGGGACTCGTGACGGACTCAGTCCTCTCGATCGTCGATCTGCACGTCGGCTATGGCGGTGTGGCCGTCGTCCGCGATCTGAGCCTGCACGTGGACCCGGGCGAGGTCGTTGCCTTGTTGGGGCCGAACGGAGCCGGAAAGAGCACGAC
>JBAVIK010000392.1:0-3591 GCA_049686815.1 Acidimicrobiia bacterium
AAACTTCACCAGAAGAGGGGCGGTCGAGAGTGCCCATGATGTGCAACATCGTCGACTTCCCCGATCCGGACGGTCCCACCAGGGCAAGAAGTTCACCCTTGGTCACTGTCAGATCGACATTCTGGACGGCCTTGACTGGAGGTGTGGTCGGGTAGACCTTGCTGACATCACTCAGTTGGAGAATCGTGGAGGTCATGGCACGACGACGATCATTCCCGCCTCGACCTGCCCACTGACCTCAACCAACCCGCCACCAAAGAACCCGGGATCGACTGCAACCAGCCTCGTCGAATCGCCCTCAACCACCTCGACCGCATATCCGCCCTCTGCCAACGCGAGCAGAGCCGACACCGGAACAGCGACGACGTTTTCAACCGAGTCAGATACCACTCGAACATCAACCGGCGCCTCGTCGAGGAGACCGACGACGGAAGGGTCGTCGAGGCTTATTTCGACATCGAAGGTTGCCGGTGCACCTTGCTGCGAGGTTTGGGCGACCGTGGCCACAGAAGAAACGGTCCCCGTCGTTTCGGACCGATCGGGGAGCACGATGACCACGCCAGTTCCCACACTCAAGACCTCCTGGTCCTCGGCCGGCAGGTCCATTCGGACGATTGTCTCCTCGGGAGTGGCCGAGATGACACCCGCTTGCGCGGACACGGCAGTGCCGATCGCGGCGAGACGGTCGGCTACTCGCAAGTCACCTGTCTTGAAGACAATCGAACCCAATGGCAACCAGCCTTGCGGGACCATGCCCTTGTCATCAGTCCAGAGGCTGACGGCCGAGGCAGTGGCCGTGTCGTACACACCGTCGACCGTTCCCGGGTCGTAGCCAAGCTGAATCAGGGCGTCCTCCAACTGACGAACATCGGATCCAGAGATGGAATCACCCCCGCTTGCAGAGAAAAGAGCGGTTGCCGGGCTCACAGATAGCCCAACCGAGGTCTGATGGGCCAGGGCTTGTGCAGGGAGCGAGACAAAGAGAACTTCGCCCTGTAAAACCCTGCCCGTCTCGGCAACACCAAGGGACTCCTGCCAACGTTTGACCATGGCCGTCGTGGACGAACTGAATTCCTCGTCAACCGTGACTTCGCCGTCCGGGTCGAATCCCAGGGCCACGAGCGCCTCTTCGAGTTGAAGGACGTCCTCACCTTCCACGCCGGACCGAAGCACCCGATACATGGGAATCGATCCCTCGAGCGCAACCACTGGCTTGTCATCAACGCGGGCATAGACATCCCCGGACTCCACGATGTCCCCCTCGGAAATCAGCCAAGTAAGGGTTCCAGACCGACCTGCCGGCACTACAGCTTGAGTGTCGCCCAGGGCAAGATCCCTGAACGCCGGAGTCGAGCCTTCGAGCAAGACCACCGGGTCATCGCCGATCTCGAACAAGACTTCGCCACTCGAGATGACATCGCCGGGCTCGGGCGAAGAGGTCACCACACCTGCGGTCCCTGCAGTGAGCGTCTCTGGTTCCGGTCTTCCCAATGTTCCGTCATAGGTCGACTCGTCCACAAGATCCGCGATCAGCACCAAAGCGGTATTCAGCGTCTCGCCGGATGTTGTCTCTGTCGTCCCGCCAGAGGCGAACAGGGCGAATGCAACGCCCGTGACAATCAGCATCGCTCCGACCCCAAGGACAATGGGACGTTTCCAAAATGGCTTTCGGGGCTCTGACATCGAGTCTTGGTCCTTAATGCCGGCAAGCGGGTCAAGTGTGTCAACCATTGTCGCCCCCACCTGGTCCTCGGCCAGGGAAGCGAAGCCCCTCCCCAAAGATCGCCGAGCAGGTTTCAGCCGCGTCCTGGACGTCAGGATCACTGAAATCGATGTCCCCGAACGGCCCACCATTTCCGTCTCCTCGGCCTCCGCCAAGAAGGTTGGAGAAATCGGGGTCGGGCATATCCACCCCTTCGTCACGCATACACGACGCAAACTCAACGAGCTGATCTTCGATGTCGGCCCGATTGGTGCGCAGGAAATTGAGGGCAAGGTCCTCGATCAGAGGAGTGCACTCGTCGCGAGCAGCCTCGAGCGTTGAGGGGTCGACATCGAGCGCTCCCGGTCCCCCGCTGCCAAACGGCCTGACATTGCCGTCGGCGTCGGTGGACGGGTCTGGAAAATCTGCGATGCCATTGTCACGCATGCATTGAGCGAAATCCAACAGGGCTTGTTCGCTGTTGATTTCGGTGTTCCCAGACGGGGTCGTGGTCGCTGTTGTCTTATCGAGTGAGGCCACGGCGTCATCGGCGGCGCCACCGCAAGCGGCTAGAGCCAGACCGAGAAGAAGCAGAAGTGCCAGTTTTTTCATCGAACGATCCTGTGTTTGGGGTGAGGCTCACCAATTGTCCCGCTACAGGTGCAAGAAAAGTGTAAAGAAGTGGCTAAATCGCCAATATTCTTTTTGGATCGGGTGCTTTCCTAGCCGACAGCGCCGGCGGCGGCCATATTGAGCTCGATGAGACGATTCATCTCGACCGCATACTCCATTGGCAACTCCTTGACGATGGGCTCGATGAATCCTGCAACCACCATCGATGTCGCCTGGTCCTCCGTTAGCCCACGACTCATCAAGTAGAAGAGCTGCTCCTCCCCGACTTTGGAAACGGTCGCCTCATGGCCTATCTCGGCGTCGTTTTCCTCGATCTCCATGTAGGGGTAAGTGTCCGACCGACTTTGGTCATCGAGAATTAGGGCGTCACAACGGACAAAGCTCTTGGCGTTTTCGGCACCTGGCTCGACCCGAACCAGACCCCGATAGCCGGCCCGACCGCCGCCTTTCGAGATCGACTTCGAGACGATGGTCGAGGTGGTGTCTGGTGCTACGTGGACGATCTTGGCTCCGGCGTCCTGATGCTGACCCTCGCCGGCAAAGGCTATGGAAAGAACCTCACCATGGGCACCAGGCTCCATCAGCCACACCGCGGGGTACTTCATGGTCAATTTGGAGCCGAGATTCCCGTCCACCCATTCCATCGTGGCGTTGCGGTAGGCCGCAGCTCTCTTGGTCACCAGGTTGAAGACGTTGTTCGACCAGTTCTGAATCGTCGTGTAGCGACACCGCCCGCCTTCCTTCACGATGATCTCGACCACGGCTGAATGCAACGAATCGGTCGTCCACGTGGGGGCAGAGCAACCCTCCACATAGTGCACGTATGCACCTTCGTCGACAATGATGAGAGTCCGCTCGAACTGACCCATGTTCTCGGAATTGATCCGAAAGTAGGCCTGGAGGGGCTGGTCCACGTGAACACCGGGTGGTACGTAGATGAAGGAGCCACCGGACCAGACCGCCGAGTTGAGAGCGGCGAACTTGTTGTCATTTGGAGGGATGATCGTCCCGAAATACTCCTGGACGATCTCGGGGTACTCGCGCACCGCCGTATCCATGTCGGTGAACAGGACACCTAGCTTTTCCAGATCCTCACGGTTGCGGTGATAGACCACTTCAGACTCATATTGCGCGGTTACACCGGCGAGATACTTCCGCTCCGCCTCCGGGATGCCGAGCTTCTCGTACGTAGTCTTGATCGACTCAGGAACCATGTCCCAGTCCTTCTGCTGTTCACCCTCCGGCTTGACGTAGTA
>JBAVIK010000393.1:0-13682 GCA_049686815.1 Acidimicrobiia bacterium
GATGGGGTCAAGACGGGCCCCTCGCAACGACTGCCGGTCACGATATCGACTACATCGCTCTCTCCGGCACTCTTCACTCCATAGGTGAGGCCAAGCGTCCCGTGCCGCCCCTCAATCTGGTGGGTGACTTTGGAGGGGGCGGCATGATGCTGGCTATGGGTGTCCTGGCTGGTGTGTTTGCTGTCTCGGCCGGCGCAACGCGGCAGGTCGTAGATGCGGCGATGGTCGACGGATCGGCCCTTCTGGCATCGATGCAGTTTTCCGAGATGGCGGCAGGACGTTGGGAGTCGCGTCGCGAGACAAACCTCCTCGACGGGGGGGCGCCGTTCTACACGACATATCAGACTTCCGATGGCCATCACATGGCGGTTGGTGCCCTCGAGCCTCAATTCTTCGAGGCTTTGCTCGATGGTTTGAGTATCGAACGTTCGGAGATCCCACCTCAGGGTGATCGGGTTGGCTGGCCTCTAATGCGTGAAGTCTTCGCCGCTCGCTTCGCAGAGGCAACACGCGAGCAGTGGACCACTCGTTTCGAAGGCTCCGATGCGTGTGTGACCCCAATTCTGTCCTTGAGCGAGGCACCCAAGCACCCTCACAACATTGAGCGGTCCACATTCTTGCCTTTTGGAGAAGCGGTTCAACCGCACCCAGCACCGCGATTCTCGGCCACGCCGACCGACTTGCCGCAATTGCCACCTGCGCCCGGAGCCAACACCGATTCCGTTATGACCGGGCTCGGTTATAGCCCAGATCAGGTCGTTATGCTCCGCAGGGCCGGAGCAATTGCCTGACACTGGAGGAGTAGTGAACGATCAGTCCGTCCTCGCCGAGCGAGCCGAGATCGATGCCGTGGTCGAGGGGAAGACCATCGTCGACTACTTCAATCGAAACGCCGAGAACTACGGCGACCGGCCTGCAATGCATTTCAAAGATGGCGAAGAATGGCGCCAGCTCACCTGGATCGAGTATCGCTCGGCCGTACATGAGGCGGCGGCTGGACTGCAGGCACTTGGTGTCGGCGACAGCCAGTTCGTAGCAGTCATGGCGGGAAACCGGCCCGAGCATGTGATAGCCGATTATGGCGTGGTGCACGCCGGCGCTACTCCGGTCACGATCTATTCGACGCTTGCGGCCAACCAGATCCAGTACATCGCGGACAATTGCAAGGCAACTGTCGCCATACTCGAAGATCTCGAATTCATGAAGCGATTCGAAGAGATCAGATCCGATCTGCCCAATCTCCGCTATGTCGTTCTCATGTCGGGAGCCGAGAATTACGAGACCGCTGATTGGGTCCTCAGTTGGGAAGAACTGCTCGCCAGAGGGCGGCACCGACTGACGGAAGACCCTGAAGCCGTGGCACGCTCATCGGCCGCGATCACACCGGAGACGCTGGCAACTCTCATTTACACATCGGGAACGACCGGGACACCAAAGGGTGTGATCATCACCCAATACAACGTGGTCTGGACTCTGGAGTGTTTGCGTCGTGCGGCGAAGCTGGATCTCGGCGTGCGGATGGTCTCCTATCTTCCCCTCGCCCACATCGCCGAGCGAGTTGCCACCCACTATCTGGGGACCTATCTCCGGGGTGAGATCTGGTATTGCCCGTCGATATCCGGAGTTCTCGAGTACATCCAGGCAGCCAAACCGACGGTCTTTTTCGCCGTCCCCCGAGTCTACGAGAAGTTCCACACACGGCTCACTGCGGCATTTGCTGACGAGGAGGGCATCAAGAAGAACCTCCTGAACATGGCGCTCGCCCAGAACGAGAAGAGGGTGATCGCGGAGATGAACGGTCGGTCGGGCCCGATGCTTGCCGGCCTTCTCGACAGCATTGTCCTTTCCAAGGTGCGCGCTCGTCTTGGTCTCGATGAGGTTCAGATCGCCATCACCGCGGCTGCCCCGATCAACCCGGACCTCGTCAAGTTCTTCATGACCATCGGCATCCCGCTCTTCGAGCTCTATGGAATGTCCGAGACCACCGGTCCCGCATCTACCAACCTGCCCGGCGCCTACAAGATCGGTTCGGTTGGAAAGGCTCTGCCCGGAGTGGAAGTAGTCACGGCAGAAGACGGCGAGCTGCTCATGCGAGGTGGGGTGATCACCAAGGGCTACTACAAGCTCGACGAAGCCACCAGGGAAGCCTTCGACCCGGACGGTTGGCTGCATTCAGGTGATTTGGCTCGAATCGACGAAGACGGGTTTGTCTGGATCGTTGGCCGTAAGAAAGAGATCATCATCACCGCGGCTGGCAAGAACATCGCCCCCGCAAAGCTGGAGACGGCACTTGGCAATCATCCGCTCATTTCCAAAGCTTGCATGGTTGGGGATCAACGCAAATTCATTTCCATGGTGATCGGCCTCGACGCCGAAGAAGCTCCGGCTTGGGCCGCGGCCCATGGGCTCGAGTACACCGACCTGGCGAGCTTTTCAGAGTTGGCTGAGGTTCAGGACGAGTTGGCCCATGCCGTCAAGACCGCCAACGACAGCGTTTCCCACGTCGAGCAGGTGAAGAAGTGGATTGTTGTCCCGGACGAATGGTCTCCTGATTCTGGTGAGCTCACCCCTTCTCTGAAATTGAAGCGGAGAATTGTTCTCGACAGGTACGCCGATCAAATCGACGCCATGTACGTAGGAGTCTGAGCCGACTATTTGCGGCGCGATATGGACCGAACGATCTTCGATAGGGATCACGAGCTCTTCAGGGTCACGGCCCATCAATTTGTCGAACGCGAGGTGGCACCACACGTTGCCAAATGGGAAGACGAAGGGATCGTCGACAAGGAAATGTTCCGGCGGGCCGGTCAGGCCGGTCTTCTCGGCATGGCGATACCGGAGGAATACGGTGGGGGTGGCTCTGACGATTTCCGGTTCAACGCGGTGATCGTCGAAGAGTTGATCCGGGGTGACGCAATGGCCTCCGGCATGTGCATCACCCTGCACAACGACGTCGTTCTTCCCTACTTTCTCGGGCTTTGCACTCCCGAACAGGCCGAGCGCTGGTTGCCGGGCATGGCGTCTGGTGAACTCATGGGTGCCATCGCGATGACCGAACCTGGTGCCGGATCCGATCTTGCCGGGATCAAGACCTCCGCCATCCGTGATGGTGACGACTACGTTGTCAACGGCTCGAAGACATTCATCACGAACGGCATCAACTCCGATGTGATTGTGACTGCAGTCAAGACCGACCCTGGCGAGCGTCACTCAGGAATGAGCCTCATTGTGGTGGAGGACGGGATGGACGGCTTCACCAGGGGGCGCAACCTCCACAAGATCGGTCTCCATGCTCAAGATACCGCCGAGCTCTTCTTCGATGATGTTCGTGTCCCAACTTCGAACCTGCTGGGCGAGGAAGGGAGAGGTTTTGTCCATCTCGTCGACAACCTTCCTCAGGAGCGCCTGTCCTTGACCGTTGGCTCGATAGCCCATGCGCAGACGGCCTTCGACTGGGCCCTCGAGTACGTCAGGGAGAGACGGGCCTTCGGGCAACCGCTCAGCTCCTTTCAGACAATCAAGCACACGTTGGCGGAAATACGCACCGAGCTCGACGTTGCCCAGACCTATGTCGATTCCCAAATCCTCGCCTTGACCGAGGGCTCTCTGACCGCGGACGACGCCGCAAAGGCGAAGTGGTGGGTCACGGAGTTGGAGAATCGGATCATCTCACGTTGTCTGCAGCTGTTTGGAGGCTGGGGTTACATGGAGGAGTATCCGATCGCCAGGGCATTTCGCGATGCGAGAGTCCAGACCATCTACGGGGGAACCACCGAGATCATGAAGGAAATCGTGGCAAGGTCCCTCGGTCTCTAGAGACGGACAATTAGCAAAGGAACCATCAAATTGGCTGAACCAATCACTTTCGACGGCAAGGTCGCTGTGATAACCGGCGCCGGCGGCGGCCTTGGAAAGACCTACGCACTCGAGTTGGCGCGAAGGGGAGCAAGAGTCGTGGTCAACGATCTCGGAGGCTCCGTGGACGGGACCGGCAAGTCGCGCTCAGCAGCAGATGTGGTGGTCGACGAGATTCGAAGTGCCGGCGGCGAGGCGGTTGGGAACTACGACTCGGTCTCAACCGAGACGGGAGGCGCGGCCATTGTTCAGACGGCCGTCGACGCTTTCGGAAGTGTTGACATCGTGGTCAACAATGCCGGGATCCTCCGCGACAAGTCCTTCGCGAACATGACTATGGCTGAGGTTGAGGCTGTGATCGATGTTCACCTCAAGGGAGCGTTCTACGTGAGTAGCCCCGCTTTCAGGATCATGAAGAAAAACGGCTTTGGCCGGTTTGTCTTCACGTCGTCTGCTGCCGGCCTCTTCGGCAATTTTGGCCAAGCCAACTACGGCGCGGCCAAGCTGGGCCTTGTAGGCCTGTCCAACGTCCTTGCGGTCGAGGGACAGAAATACAACATCAAGTCCAATGCCATAGCTCCGATCGCACGGACAAGGATGACCGAGGACATCTTGGGTCCATTTGTCGAGATGGTCGATCCAAACCAGGTGACCCCGATGGTGGTCTATCTCTGTTCCGAGGCGAATGAGCACACTCATGAGATCTTCACGGTCGGTGGCGGACGTTATGGGCGGGTGTTCATCGGGACAAACAACGGTTGGTTTGCCGGTTCGGAGAAAGTGCCGACCGTCGAGGATGTTTTTGACCACATCGATGAGATCCGTGACATCTCCGATTATCTGATTCCCTCCAACATCAACGACGAATTGGCCCTACTCGGTCAGATGCTGGCCGGCTGATCCACCCCGAACGGGGAGAGCCGACCGTTTACCTCAAGCCTGGATGTCGACCGGTGTGCCGATCGGAACCATCCCATGGAGCAGAGTGACGATGTCGTTTGGAAGACGCACACATCCGAGTGACGCCGCACTCCCAATCGAACCAGGCCGATTGGTGCCGTGGATCCCGATGATTCCGTCGCCACCGTTGTACTCGGTGATGGTGTCTGAGCGGGCCGATAGACCGAGGGCGTGTGGACCCCAGGGCCCCGCAGGGTTGGAGACAGTGACACTGTCGGTGACGAAAAAGCTCCCGGTAGGTGTCGGGTTCGACGCTGAGCCGACCGCGACACTCGTATGGAGCACCTCAACTCCGTCTAGTGCGTAGACGAGCGTTCGGTCGCTGATGTCGATCACGATTCGCCCCCCGACCGCATACACATCGACATCTTCGACACGGACGAAGCCTGTGGACCCGTTGGGGCGAATCGGGAGCATCACTTCGAGCCAACTCCCATCGGGCTCGTCGACGACTGTGAGCACCGTCACGGTCCCGAGGATGGTTGTCCACGGCATCGTCATGAACGGTTCGGTGCTGCTTGCTGTGGCGAATACCTCGAGGTCGCCCTTGGCGAGTGCCACCTTTGTCCAAGTACCTGAGGTCAGGGACCCGAAACCCGCGTATTGGGATCGAGTGTCGAGTGGTTTAAGGGAGGCAGAGACGGGCAAGGCCATGCCAATCGGCGCCGGCATGGGCTCGACGACGCCCGCCGGGTATTCGATCAGGGGATACGCATCTGTTGCCGGCGAGGTCCCGCATGAGACAACGAATAGCGTCAGGCTGACAAGGGGGACGAAGCGACGCATCACTGTCATGGTATCGGTCGCTTCGTGGTGAGTGTTTAGCCTCGGCCTATGAAGAAGGTCTTTGTGACTCGGGCGCTCCCCGGCCCGATCCTCGCTCCGCTAGCCGAGCGGTTCGAGGTAGGAGTCTGGGAAGGCGAATATCCGATCTCCACCAAGGCGCTGGTAGCGGGGGTTGCCGACGCAGCCGGCCTCATTTGCATGCTCACCGACAGGCTCGACGCCGAGCTACTCGATCGAGCGCCTGTTCTTCGGGTCGTTTCCCAAATGGCCGTGGGGGTCGACAACATCGATGTGGAGGAGTGCACTCGCCGCGGCATAGCAGTCGGTCATACACCAGGTGTGCTCACCGAAACCGTGGCCGACACCGCGCTAGCGATCCTTGCCGCAGTTGTGCGGCGAATTCCCGAGGGAGCACGGGAAGTGCTCGATGGCGAATGGGGGCCATGGGCTCCGTTTCATCTGGTGGGTGGAGATCTACACGACACGACGATCGGGATCGTTGGCATGGGTCGCATCGGTTTGGCCGTGGCACGTCGTGCCCACGGTTTCGGAATGAGAGTGATCTACTCCGGGCCCCGCAAACATGAGGGCGCGATGGGAGATCACGTTGACCTGGATCTCTTGTTGAGCGAGGCCGATCATGTGATTCTGTGCGCCGCTCTCACCGATGCGACTCGGGGCCTCATCGGTGTCGAGCAGTTGAGGTCGATGAAGACGACCGCCTATCTGGTGAACGTTGCACGCGGGCCACTGGTCGACACCGATGCATTGGTTGAGGCGTTGGACTCGGGGGAGATCGCTGGTGCAGGTCTCGATGTGACCGACCCTGAGCCTCTTCCGGCTGACCATGCGCTTTTGAAACTTCGGAACTGTCTCGTGGTGCCTCACATCGCGAGTGCTTCAGTGTCAACTCGGAATGCGATGGCCACGCTGGCGGTGAACAACCTGATCGCTGGCCTCGATGGTCTTCCCATGCCGGCTCGGTTTTCGGGCGGGATGGTCGTCGAACCTGATTAGCCTGCATGTTCCATTCGTCTGCTCCAGGGAGAACCAGAGACTTGCTTGTGCTGCCCGACGCCAAATCGGTGGAACGGAACCCCACTCAAGAGCGTTTGCGAGCGCTGGCGCTCGAGAAGATGCCGCGGTTGACCGTTACCGAGTTCGACAACCTGCATTACGAAGCTGTAGTCACTGCGCGGCTGAAGAATTCGACATTCTTCGTCTCCGACTCCGAGATCCATCAGAACCGAATGAGTCGTGAAGAGGCGGAGCAATGGGCACAGAGGCAGGATGATCACATCGCCGTGCAGGACATGCTTCTCGTCGAGGGATACATCGGCCCCGACCCCGGTTCCCGGACCGGGTGCCGTCTGTTCATCGAATCGACGCAACCGAACATCGCCGGGATGCAACAGCAGTTGTATTTCCCACGCGACGGAGAGTGGTCGCCCGAGTTCACAGTCATATACACGCCAACGTTGACAGCTCCGGGCAAACCTGACGATCGACTGATCATTGTCGACCTGGAGAATTGGGTCACCAGGGTATTTGGGTCTGACTATTTCGGTGAGTCCAAGATGGGTGGTCTCCGCATGTGGAACCGGCTCGTCTTCGATAAAGGCGGTCTGGCCCTTCACGCCGGTCTCAAGACCTATCCGCCGGAGTCCACTCGCAGTGGTGACGAGGAATCGATGCTGATCATCGGTCTCTCCGGGACCGGCAAGACCACCACGACGTTTCGTCAGCAGGCCGGCTCGTTGCCTGTTCAGGATGATTTCGTTGCACTGTTGCCGGGTGGCTCCGTCATCACAACTGAGGCGGGGTGTTTCGCCAAAACCTACGGTCTCGATCCGGACGACGAGCCGACAATCTATGGCGGCACCACCCGACCGGATGCCTGGCTGGAGAACGTCGGGGTCTCTGCAGACGGGTCAGTCGACTTCTTCGACACCACTCATACGGCGAACGGTCGATGCACATTCCCGCTTGCAAACATTCGCCATCGTGATCCGTCCAACGTTCCACCGGCTCGATATCTGTTGATTCTCAATCGCTCCGATCACGTGATTCCTGCGGTTGCGAGATTGGGTCGCGATCAGGTAGCCGGCTTTTTCATGCTCGGTGAGACCAAGGGCACTTCCGCTGGGGGATCCGCAGAGGCTGGGAAGAGTCTTCGAGTCCCGGGAACCAACCCGTTCTTCTTCGATGACGACTCGCTCCAAGGGAATCGGCTGATCGAACTCCTGGAAACTGTCCCAGACCTCGAGGCGTACGTTCTCAATACAGGGCGAATTGGTGGCGAAGGACCCGAATCCAAGAAGGTACGCATTCCGGACTCCTCCGCGATAGTCCAAGGCATCGTCGAGGGAACGATTCGATGGCGTCGAGACACTGAGTTCGGCTACGACGTGGCAGACCTGGTTCCCGGTATAGAGGACGTCGAACTACTCCAGCCAAAGTTGCTCTACGAACGCCAGGGTCGTATCGATGAGTTCGATGCGATTGTCGCCCGACTGAAACAAGAGCGGATCGAATATCTCGCTGCTTTTGCTGCTCTCGATGCATCGGTGGCCGCCGGTCTCGCCGGCCGAGCCACGGACGGCTAGGCGAGCGGGAACACTGCGAGGAGACATCCCCGGCCGACACGGATGTCCGCGACGGGCGACACCATCACGTTGGATATGCCACGGGTGTCATCGTGGGAGAGAGTCTCGTCGTCGAGATTCCATTTCAGGCCGGTCGTGCTGACGTCGGTGGCATGACCGCCAACCGGCAGAAGGCTGAGCGTCGACCCGAGATCACCGTGGAGTATCCGACGCTGATGGATGACGTGTGCCCGGCCCCGCGCATGGATCCAGTCGATCTCCTCGACATCTGCCCAGCGAGGCGAGCAGAGGAGGTGGGCGATCCCGATCTCATGATCGAGCCGTCCACCAGACCCACCAACCACCACGATCCGTGCCGGATGGTCCCTGACCGCAAGTTTCAGAGCCAACTCGAGATCGGTCGCGTCCTTTTCGGGGGAGTGACGTTCCACGATCACATGGTCAGGAATCTCTGTCGTGGCTATCGAGTCCATGTCACCGACGATCACGTCTACAGCGAAGCCGAGGGCTCGGGCCGAGTCGTACCCACTGTCGGCTGCCACCACCAGGTCGGGGTTGGGTAGATCTTCGAGCACACCGCCCGGGGGGGCGTCTCCACCGGTGAAAACGAGGATTGTCTCCATCAATCCGTGCTTCGGGTAAATGACAAAATCGTCTTACGCGCGATACGACGCGTAAGAGCTAAACCTCAAGTTGAGCTTTATGGTCATGTGATATCCACCACGGCCCTTTTCATTGCTTTGCGAAGACTGATCTCCACCAACTCGGCGTCTTCGGCCCGTGCGTATACGAATCCGAGATAGCTATCACCTTCCGGTGGTGCCAGCAATGGCGACCCGATTCTCGCCGAGATGTCGAAACCTGTGATCGCCGGGAGCTCGAGGATGTCATCCAGACCATCGACTCCTTCAAACCGCCCGGAACGGGGTATCGGCAACATCAGGACCCCCGAAGCATGGGGCTCCCGATGGAGTTCGGGTTTGTCGAGGCCAATGGCGTTGCGCAGAATCAGAGTCTCCAATGTGGTTCCCATGAGACCGAAGTTGAGGCTACGAGAGCACAGACCCCCGATTGACCTCGCTGCGATCTCGATGATGTAGGGGATCCCTTCGTCGATCCGGAGCTCGATATGGACCGGCCCGTGAGTCAGGCCGATCGCTTCGGTGGCCCTTTGTGCCACGCGAATGGCCTCTTCCTGGAGGTCGAGAGGGTGCCGGCTAGGTGTCACGAATATAGTTTCGGGGAATGTCGGCCCGTCACTGGTGTCAGGCTTGTCGAAAATTGCGAGCACCATCAACTCACCGTCGGCGAGTAGTCCCTCAACCGCGATCTCGGATCCGGGGATGTACTTTTCGATGAGCACATCCGCAGTGTCGTCTCCCACGATTCGGCGAATCTCGACCATGGTTGAATTGAGGGCAGACTCGTCATCCACCCGGATGACACCTTGGCTAGCAGAGCGATCGAGAGGCTTGAGAACGACCGGGTAGCCAATGCGACCGGCGATAGCTGCGGCTTCTGCGCCGTTGGATGGCAGACCAAAGTGGGGCTGGGGCACCTCCGCCGAGGCGAGCATCGTCCGTAGCAAATGCTTGTCCCTGGTGGCCAACGCAGAATTGGTCGGATTGGATCGAAGTGCGAGTGCGGCCCCGGTCATGGCGGCCACGACGACTCCACCGTCATCGGCAGCGACAACTGCATCGAGGGCGACGTCGTCACCCAACTCGGCAATTTGCTGTGCTGCTGCCACCGGGTCGGAGCAGTCGATTTGGAGGTAGCGATCACCCATGTCGAATGGCGGTGGTTGTTCGGACGCCACCACGAGATCAATACCGAGGGCCTCAGCCGCCGCGATGAAATCACTTGCTCTGTAGGTGCTGCTGGGTAGGACGACGACGGCTCTGGGCATTGATTGACCTGTGGCGGGGTTACCATCCTTACAGATGTCCGATTCCAAGGTTTTGAGCATCGAGCCTGCGGCGCTCGACATGATCCGCCAATTGCGAGATAACGAGCCGGGTGATGATGAATTCGCCCTTTCAATAGAGGTCACCGGGTTTCGTGGGCCGCAATTCTCTTACGAGTTGGCCTTCACCCCGCTCGATGACATGAAAGACGGCTGGGTCGAGGAGCGCCACGATGATCTGGCGGTGATTTTCCCGAAGGCCGACACCGGCAAACTCGACGGTGCCACGCTGGAATTGACCGATGAAGGCCTGGCGATGAACAATCCCAACAGCCCGGCCCCGCCAACGATGTCGGCGCCTGCGGGCGATCTGAGCGGTCCGCTGGTCGACAGGGTGCAACAGGTGATCACCGAGCAAGTGAATCCTGCCATTGCCGCCCACGGGGGCGGCGCCGAACTGGTCTCGGTCGATGGCACCATCGCCTACCTCCGGCTATTTGGTGGCTGTCAAGGTTGTGGTCTCGCACAAGTGACGTTGAAGCAGGGCATTGAGAAGATCATCCTTGAGTCGATCCCGGAGCTTTCCCAAGTAGTCGATGTCACCGACCATGCCTCTGGAGACGACCCCTACTACCAGAGTCAGAAAAAGTAGCCCGGGCCGCAATGGCTCGGTTCTCACGAGAACACCTCGAATCGTTCCGAGATGCGACCGTTCCTGACCTGATCGGCGATGAATGCCGACTTATGTTCGTGGGGATCAACCCGGGGCTCTGGACTGCGGCCACCCAGACTCACTTCTGTCATCCATCCAACCGCTTTTACCCGGCGCTCCGTCTCGCCGGTCTCATCGACTGGGAGGTTGACACCATGACAGGCATGACCGATCAACAGAGGGAAGCGTTTGTCGAGACAGGTTTAGGTATCACAAATCTGGTCAGGAGAGCCACGGTGAGAGCCTCCGAACTGAAGCCCGCGGAACTGAAGAAGGGCGGCGTCACCTTGAAGGCTCTCGTTGAGGAACGGGAACCGGTTGTAGTGGCGGTGGCTGGTGTCAGCGCATATCGCATTGCTTTCGATGAGCGACATGCCGAGTTGGGACCACAATCAGCCGGGATCGGTCGAGCAGCACTCTGGGTGGTTCCCAACCCATCGGGCCTGAACGCACACGAGACCGTCGACTCCCTGGCCGGTTGGTACAGGAAGGCAGGCCGGGCCGCAGGGACGACATGAGTGATCCGACTCCCCGCCAAGTTCTCTACGCGCTGGTGGCGGCCGGATTCTTGGGCGTGGTGCTGATACTCGTCGTCGGATCGGCCGTGGCTGGTCTCAGTCCGGTCTGGTGGACGTGGGTCATGTCGCTGGTGCTGGTCGGCGAAGGAGTGTGGCTCACCTTCAATTGGCGTCGGACCGGGCCCGCATTGCTCATGGCGATCTTCACATTGGTCCTCTGGACGGTGGGAACCCTTTTGGTCGCCTAGCGCCACGGGCACTAACCCACCCAGACCTCGCCTTCAGGGAAGAAAGCCTGCCATGCGAACCAGAATTCGTTTCGATGCGGGACCAGTTCGAGCTCTTCGCCAGCGAGCTCACCACTTGTCGCGGTTCCAAGGATGGTCCAAGTGGTCCCGGTTTCGGCGTCTGTGAACCCGGTATCGCCGGTTGCCTCGAAGGTGAGAGTCTGACCGTTGACGATCGGGTCGAACGCTACCGCAGTGCCGATCCCGGCTGCCTCGGCGATCGTTCCCCGGTCTAGCGCGTCAGCGGTGTCTGCTGCACCCCAGAAGATTGCTACCGGCTGACCATCAACGATGTCGTTGACAACACGCGCTTTGGAGATGAGAGAAAACGGATAGGACTTTTCGGTTTCGTTGATGGTCACACCGACGACCCGTTCCAGGGCGGGGAAACGGTCGTCGATCTCACCTGTGAAGAAGCCGTATGGAGTCTCGCGTGATGAATAGAACTCGTATGGATTCTGGCCGTAGACAGAGCCAAAACCCTGGTCGTTGGCTAGCGCCACACCCTCGGGATGTTCTGTCTTAAAGTCCTCCCACCGCACGATCGCCGACGGGATCGGGGTGAGGTGGGCTCCGGCATGGGCTCCGACGATGGCTTCACCGGTGATCTGCTGCCAGAGCGTCTGAGTGGAGTCATCCCACATGACGAGATCCGAGTTGCGCAGTAGACCAGATACCCCGAGCCGCAAGACGTCACCTTCGAAGCGTCTGTTGAACACAACTCCTGTGTTGCAGAGTGGGCAGAATGTGACGGCAACCGCCACGTCTCCGAACTCGTCATTGACGATTTCGTGTCGAGTCAGGATCGACAACGGATAGAACCGCGCGTCTCGACCCAATTCGACAATGACCCCCGGCTCGCGGTCAGCGATCCATGGACTCTGGGCGACGGTCGCGAACGTCGGACTATCGATTGGGCGGATTGCGTCTCTGGGGTCGGACGCAGCTATACCGACTTGGAGCTCGTTCAAATCGATGATGCTGTTTCCGAAGTCGGTATCCCATGCAGCCTCGATGGTTCGGAGATGGTCAGGCACCACCGAGCCATCCGGCCGACTTGTTGAGGTCGGGGACGGCCCTTCATCGGGAAACGTCTCAGTTGAGTTGGGTCGCTGATTTACGGAGGTTGCACCACAGGCTGTCAGAAGCAGGATGAAGCCCGTCAAGAACCCAAGCTGTTTCGTCATTGCATCACAGAACGATGTGGGCCCTCAGTTGATTCCATAACCGAGATGGTGAGTGGTCGGATCTTGGGCTATTTGTCGACGCGGTCGAGGAACAAACTCTGCGTCGAACGACCGATCCACCCTTGCTCGTCCCAAATAGTCCCCGTGGCTACACCGCGACCCAACCCTCCGTAGTGTGATATTGCCTCCAGCGCCGTCCATTCTCCGACCGGGTAGCGACCCAGATGGACCGTCAGGTCGGGGTTCATGAATATCCAGGTGTTATCGAGTTCCCGCGCAACGCCGTTGCAGAAGTCGGCAACTGCGACGGCACGCTGGGCGGGCGTGATCTCGGAGCCCGCGACAATCGGTTTCGTCAGGCGAATCCAGATCGCGCCCGGGCCCATTTCTGCGAAGCCTCCGTAGATCTGCCGCGCCTCGATTGCGCTCCGGTGAAACATCACCTTTCCCGCTTCACCGTGTCCCCAGTGCTCGATCGGTGTCGTTGTGGTCATCTCCGGTCCGACGAGCTTCAGCATGGTTTGTTCCTGCTCTGGCGGTGGGCGGTCGGATGTGCGGAGACGCTGGACCATCGCCATGGCCAGAACCTTGCCGTCGTGGTCGCGCACTTCGACTTCGACCATTTGGATTCTCTTGCCCTCCCTGATAACGGTGGCATCAAGTGTCAGGGGGACCAACGGAACGACCCGGAACAGCTCGAGTGTCACTCGCGACACTTCCATGGGCGTCAGTGTCGGAATCTGCTCTGCGTGTCCTACGACGAGCGCTGCCAGTGCGCCACCGTGTTGACCCTCCTCGTACCAACCTGCGTTGGCGAGCGCGGTCGATTGATATGTGTTGGGATCGGAGGTCGGAAGGTAGACAC